>CALGPR010000210.1 GCA_937960425.1 uncultured Lentisphaeria bacterium | reverse complement strand
TATCATGTCGGAAAACCGAGTAGGATTTATCGATTTCGGAATGATGGGCCGGGTTTCAGAAATTGAACGCATGCATTTTATGCGGGCAATCAACTGCATGTTGTCCAGGGATTACGAAGGGTTGGCGGAAGTCATGTTGAAGCTGACAATTTTTGATACAGAACCAGATAAAGATCGCCTTGCCAGAGATTTGGCGGATCTGGTGGAGGCAAATTTATATCTTTCCCTGGAAAAATTGAGTTTGGGACGTGTGCTGGAGGCACTGATGAAATTGGTCAGTAATTATCATCTCGGCCTGCGCCCCAACCTGTATATCATGTTCAAAGCGATTATTTCACTGGAAAATCTGGGGCGGAAACTTGACCCGAAACTGGAAATCATCGAATTGCTCAAACCGTTTATGCGAAAAATGCAGTTACAGGTGTTAGATCCGCGCCGTTACTTCCGCCAGGCTGCCGGGGTAGCGATGGAATTGTCGGATTCTTTTATCAATTTTCCATTGACACTTAAGAAATTAATTGATCGTGCGGCTGAAGGACACGCAACTGTACAGGTGGAACATCACGGCTGGGAGCCGGTATTGAAAACATTAAATTCTGTATGTAACCGTCTTGCGTCGGCGATGGTTTTGTCGGCAATGATCGTTGGATCGAGTCTGATTGTTCTGTCCGGTATTCCACCGAAATGGCAGAATGTTCCGCTTATCGGAATAATCGGATTTATCTTGTCCGGAATAATGGGAATGATTTTGTTACGACGGACGAATCGCGCGTCCGGGAAACATTGAAAGGTATGAAAATGCGGAAAATTAAGATTGACGGTTCATGGTTTGAATTTCAGCACGGAACCGATGTGGAAGGTAAATACTGGAATTTTGAGTTTCGTAAGTTTACCCATGAACAGTGGAAGGAACTTCTGCGAGATATGGCAGGAATCGGGATGGAGTATATCGTTCTGATGAGTTCTGCCCTTGATGGGAGAACATTTTACAAGAGTGAACGCTTTGAATCGTTTCCGCTGGAACACCCGAATCCGATGGAAACAATGTTTGCTGCTGCAGATGAACTCGATCTGAAGGTTTTTGTTTCCAATGACTTTTTTGGCAGCTGGAGCGATCCGGAGTTGATGTTTACCGATGAAAATATCCGTTCTTTGCGTATTGCAGCGACGGAGGAAATTGCCGGAAAATTTGCACATCATAAGAGTTTTTACGGTTGGTATTTACCGAATGAAGCATCAATTTTCCCGTACTTCAGCGAGACTTTTTTGAAGTATGTGAACATGAACAGCCAGTTGATTCGCAGCTTGACACCGGGAAAAAAGACCCTGGTCGCGCCATTTGGGACGTTTCGCTCCAAACCTGATGATGTCTTCTGTCGCCAGTTGGAAGCATTGGATGTTGATGTAATTGCCTATCAGGACGAAGTGGGCGTTCGCAAAGCAAATGTTGACTGGACTCCTTATTTTTTTGAACAACTCCGCAAAGCGCATGATAAGGTCGGACGCAGCAGCATGTGGGCGGATGTTGAGGTATTTAGTTTTGAGGAAAGTGTCTATACCAGTGCTCTGTTTCCAGCGGATTTTTCCCGTGTGAGAAAACAGTTGGAATGTGTTGCCCCCTTTGTTGATCGTATTTTGATTTATCAATATCCCGGCTTGATGAGCCGCCCAGGCAGTAAAGCGTTTACTCCTAATCGTCCGGCAGAAAAATTATATCGTGATTATGAAGCATATCTCAAGAACTGTGAGAAATAGGAATGATGGATCTTTCAGAACTGAAGTTGGAACGGCCGTTGATTGTTTTTGATATAGAAAGTACTGGGACAGTAGTCACGCGGGATCGTATTGTCGAGCTTTCTGTAATCAAGTTTTTCCCTGACGGCCGGCGGGAGGAAGTGACACGTCGGATAAATCCAGAGATGCCTATTCCTGAGGGAGCGAGCAAAATTCATGGAATTTACGATGAAGATGTCAAAGATGCTCCGCCATTTTCTGTGATCGCACAGAATTTATACAAATATTTTGAAAACTGTGATTTGGGCGGTTACAATATTGTTGGTTTTGATATTCCACTTTTGATTGAAGAATTTAAGCGAGCCGGTCTGGATTTTTCAATGACGGATCGGCGTGTGGTAGACGGATTCCGCATTTTCTGTAAACTATATCCGCGCACGTTGACAGCGGCGTATAAATTGTTTTGCGGCAAAGATCTGGAGAATGCGCACAGTGCTCTTGCGGATACGGAAGCGACAATAGAAGTGTTGGCAGGGCAGTTAGCCCGGCACCCAGAACTTCCCCGAGATATGGCAGGGCTTCATGATTTTTGTATTCAACGGGATCCTGACGTTCTGGATGAGGGTAGACGTTTTAAGTGGTCCGGCGACGAGGTTATTGTGAACTTTGGAAAAAATTACGGGAAAACCTTGAAAGCGATTGCGGTGGAAGATCCTGGTTTTTTACGTTGGATATTGCGTTCAGATTTTTCGATGGATGTTAAAAAAATAGCCGGAGATGCTCTATCTGGAGTTTTCCCAGTGCGTAAGAACAGCGGCAATGAAAAAGATGAATAAATCTTCAGAGCTTGATGCGTTGTTCAAGCTTCTTGATGATTCCGAACCAACTTTGGTAAGGCCAGTTATGTCAAAACTGCTTCAATATGATCCCTCGGTATTGGAGTCGTATTTGGCAAAATTGCAGGAAAGTTCTGATCCACTGGTGCGGAAACGATGTCACCAGCTGCAAGCGATATTATTGCTGCGGGAACGTCGGATTTTTTTCTCTGAAATGCTCAATCGTAGCGATATGAATTTGATCGATGGACTGATTGAAATTCATCTACAATGGTATGACAACGATTCCGAGCCTGATCTTGAAGAGTTATGGGTGGAGTTTTCAGAAGCAGCTGAAGGTTTGGAGTTGAATTCATTGGAGAAAGTCGCATATTTTATGCGACGCTGTTCCTTTGCGTTGCCGCAGGATAATGATTTTTGTGCTCCAGAACTGTATTGTATTGGTTCTGTGCTAGAAGACCGCATCGGGGCAGACATTCTGCTTTGTTCTATTGCGTTGGTGTTGGCGGCTGAAAATCATCTGGAGCTTCGTTTAATTCGGCTTTTTGGCAATTTCATGTTAATGGACAATAATGGCAGGTTGTTATCGCCACAGAATGGTTGGCAATTACTTTCTTATCCACAACATAATCATGATAAAGAATGTGAATTCTGGGATGATTCACGCATTATTTTAAAATATGTCGCTGGAATGGTTTTTCTTTATGCAGTCGGCACGGACAGCTTTCGTTATGTTCATACAATTGGACACGCACTCAGCGGCTTGGCGGATGGAGAAACTCTTGATTTCTTACCGTATCCTTACGGAAAAAATATTGTTGGCAGAAATGATAAGAATGAGAGTAAGAAAGAACCATGATAAAGTTAATTCGATATTACCTTTTTCCAGCTCTTCTATTGGCAGGAATGGCTTTGTCGGGGATTGCCGCTGATGGCGACACTACAGACAAGGTTTTTGTGCGGCGCGGGAAGTGTGCTCTCTGCGGAGAAGAGTATAAAACACGGTATTACCGGGATCCGCAAAATGACCGGTATTATTGTTCAGAAATGTGCTTGCGGGCACGGCAGGTTGAGTGTGCAGGATGTAAGAAATTTTGTGATATTAATGCATATGTATCTCCTTTTACTGGTAAAAGTTACTGCTCAATAGAGTGCCTCAAGAAGGTTGCTCCAACTTGTAATGTCTGTGGACGGATATGTATTGAAAATTGTGCGGTGATAGACAATGGTTTTTTCTGTTCAGAAAAATGTTTGACGGAAGCTGGGATCGGATGCATACGTTGTCACCAGCCTTTGACAAAATGGACGTTAATTGACAGTATATATGGGAATTTGCCGTTTTGCGCGCAATGTGCCAGAGAAACAGAATGCTTCAGTTGCCATTTACCTATGGGAACGGAGCAACTTGATAAAGAGAGGTGGGTATGTGCTTTGTGCCAGCGGGATATGGTTTCGGACATTGCGCAAGCAAAAAACATCTTCTTTCATACCCAGCAAATGTTGACGGACGGGTTTGGAATGGATTTTAACCATCGTATTACAGTGAAGATGGTTTCAGAATATGAATTAAAAAATTTACCGACAGAAAA
>CALGPR010000209.1 GCA_937960425.1 uncultured Lentisphaeria bacterium | reverse complement strand
ATCAACAGAAAATTTTTTCTCCCGGTAAAGCGCGCAGGATCATTCTCGCAACAAATGTTGCGGAAACCTCGGTAACAATTCCCCGTATCCATTATGTAATTGACAGCGGCCTTGCACGAATCAGTCGCTATCAACCTCGACTACAGGTCCAGGAATTGCAAATTGAGCAGATTTCTCAAGCAAGCGCTCGCCAGCGCCGAGGGCGCTGCGGCCGCGTAGGAGAAGGCATCTGTGTTTACCTTTACAGCGAAGAAGACATGCAACATGCTCCGGCTTACACCGATCCAGAAATAAAACGTACCTCTCTGGCTGGAGTCATTCTCCAGATGGCAATGCTGAAACTGCCACGAATTGATAAATTTCCTCTTCTGGATCCCCCGTCCGGCAATCTGATTCGAGAAGGAATACGTACTCTTGAAGACCTTTGCGCGTTGACGCCGGACGGCAAAATCACCTGTGATGGCAGGATTCTTGCATCTCTGCCGGTAGATCCGCATTTGGCAAAAATGATGATAACGGCAAACAGGAACCGAGTTTTGCCGGAAGTCATCGCAATTGTCGGATTTCTGTCCGTCTTCGATCCACGCGAACGCCCTGCGGATCAGCAACAGGCTGCGGATCAAGCTCATCGTTCCTGGAAAAATGAAGATTCGGATTTTCTGGCAATCCTGAATTTGTGGAATTTCCTTCAAGGTGAACTGGCAAAAGGAATCAGCAACAGTGCTTTTCGCAGACTTTGTCGGAAAAATTTCTTGAATTACAACCGAATCAATGAGTGGTTTAATTTGACAAATGATCTTTGTGACACGGTTCAAGATTTCCATTGGCATGTCCCGCATACGCTCAGAGCAATACAATTTGAAAATACCCCATATGATCTGCTGCATACAGCTTTACTATCAGGGCTTCCCCGCAATATAGGGATGTATGACAAAGAAAATAACGTCTTCCTCGGTACGGGAGGAAAAAAATTTCACCTTTTCCCTGCCTCCTGGCTCTTCAAACGCAAACCGGTTCCTGCCTGGACCATGAGTTTTGCGCTGGTCGAAACTACGCGCCTCTTTGCCCGCCAGAATGCAGAAATTAAACCAGAGTTACTGGTAAAAGCAGCACCCCATTTGTGTAAAGCTGTTTATGATCATGTACAATATGATCCCACGTCAGGCTTTGTCTATGCCCGCGAACGCCTGCTTTTTGGAGGCTTAGTGATTCATCAGGGGAAACAGGTTCATTACGGCAAAATTGATCCAGCAGCATCTCGGGAAATTTTAATCCGTGATGGTCTTGCAACAGGGAACTTCCGTTCAAATAATCCGGCACTGACCGGTCTGCAGGATCTCCTCGACCGGCTGCGAAAACTGGAAATAAAAATCCGGCGCCCGGGAACGGTTCTGGATACTGCTGCACTCGCTGGATATTTTCTGGAATTACTCCCAGAAAAAATCACTTCCATCAAAGCGCTCGAAGAGGCACTGCGGGAAAACCAGGAACTCTTTGTAAAATTCATCCCTCCTGATTCGATGGTAATGCAAGAACAATATCGTCCATTAACCGCTAATGATTATCCGGATCGCTTACCCGGGCCAGGACCAAAATTCAAACTTCATTACACCTTTGAGCCGGGAGAACCTGAAGATGGCATCTGTGTTATGGTTCCCGGAGACCAGATGAATATGCTTTCTGCCAATCGGCTGGATTATATTGTCCCGGGGTATCTGGAAGAAAAAGTGGAACTGTTAATCAAAACTCTTCCCAAAGAAATACGCATCGCGGCAAATCCAATCGCCGACTCGGTATTCGCATTTCTAATTGCACTGGAAGAAGGAAAATCCCGCATGGAACTGCCGTTAGTGGACTCTCTGGCGGAATTTCTCAGTGAGCGTACCGGGAAAACCATTCGAGGCAGTGACTTTGATTTAGATCGTCTGCCACGGTATCTCTTTTTGAAAATTGCAGAACTCAATCAATCCGGACGGATTATCCGAATTCATGAAGAGCTTCCCAATGCCGTTCGAGTCGGCTCACGCCTGAGTGCTGCAGTACGTGGAGCGGGAGGTTGGTCTCTACAAAACCTTATCGATTTTCCGCCGGAAGAAATGCCACAATCAGTACCTCTCCCGGACGATCTGGATCGGCATGCTTTTGTCGCTCTGACCACCGAAGACGATGGTTCGGTCTCACGTTCTCTCTTTCTGGACGAAAACGAAGCACACTTCCGGCACGCAACCGGAATCATTCGACTGTTTCGTACTCAAGAAGCTGGATTGGTCAAATTCATCAAACGGGATTTTAAAATTCCCAACGCGATGAAACTGGACTGGTTTGCGCACGATCCGGAAAAACGGCATATTGAAGATTTGACGGATTGGGCAATCCGTCGTGCTTTGCCACATGACCTGTGGCAAATTCGCTCCGGAGCGACCTACGAAACCGCCAGAGAACAGGCAAAGGAAAATTTAGGTTATTGTGCTCAGGAATGTATGTCACTATTGTTGCAGCTGCACAAAACGTATGAAGAAATTGACGGCATACGGC
>CALGPR010000208.1 GCA_937960425.1 uncultured Lentisphaeria bacterium | reverse complement strand
GCCTTGATTCCCTATGATTTCAGCGACCAATGTTTCCATGCGCTTTGGCCAGCAGACGCTTTTTGAAAATGTATCGGTAAAATTTCGTCCTGGATTCCGTTACGGTTTGATCGGTGCAAACGGTTCCGGGAAATCTACCTTTATGAAAATCTTAACCGGTCAGTTGCAGCCTACAACTGGTGAAGTGGCGGTTGATAACGATTGTCAGGTCGGTTACCTCAAACAAGATCATTATCAATATGAAGAGGAACGGATTCTTGATGTCGTTTTCATGGGCAATGAGAAGCTTTACAAATTACACCAGGAGCGTGAATATTTGTACAGTCAGGCAGAACTGACTGAAGAAGAAGAGGCGCGGGCCAATGATATCGAAGAATTATATGGCCTTGCCGGCGGATATACCATGGAGGCAGATGCCGCAAAACTGTTGATCGGCCTCGGCATTCCCGAATCGAAACATCAGGAGCCATTGTCCAGTTTGACCGGCGGGTTCAAATTGCGTGTATTGCTGGCTCAGGTTCTTTTTTTTAATCCGGATATTCTGCTTCTTGATGAACCTACCAACCACCTTGACCTGGCAAGCATTGATTGGCTGTGCGGTTTTTTATCCAATCACAAGGGGACTGTAATCGTGATCAGCCACAACCGCTATTTTTTGAATCAGGTTTGTACCAACATTGCCGACCTTGATTATCAGGAAATCCGCCTGTTTACCGGCAATTACGATGATTTCATGACTGCCAGTACCATGGCGTTGGAACAGATCAAACGTGAGAATCAGAAAAAAGAAAATCGGATCGCTGAACTGAAAGAGTTTATCAACCGCTTTGGTGCCAATGCCTCTAAGGCACGTCAGGCAACCAGCCGACAGAAGGCATTGGATAAGATTCAGTTGACAGAAATCAAGCCGTCAAGTCGTGTTTCGCCGTTTATTCGTTTCAACCCGCGCGAACGACTCGGCGAAAAGGTGATTTTAACTGATCGTGTTGCCAAGACCTATGACGTAACATTGTTTAAAGATTTGACATTGACAATTGGCAATACCGATAAGATCGGAATCATTGGCACTAATGGGATCGGCAAAACCACTCTGTTGAAAATCTTGATCAAAGAATTGGAACCAACCGAAGGAACTGTAATTCATGGCGAAACTCTTTCTTTGAGTTATTTTCCACAAGATCCTTCTGAACTGCTCAACCGGGAAGAGCGGGCAATTGACTGGCTGAGCCATTTCAGCCCCACGGATGGGATTACTGAAATGGAATTACGTTCATTTATGGGAAAAATGCTATTCAGTGGAGACGAAGTTTTTAAACCGGTTCAGGTTCTTTCTGGAGGAGAGAAAGCCCGCCTGATTCTCGCTAAAATGATGTTGGAAGCGGGAAATGTGCTGGTGCTTGATGAACCTACTAACCATCTGGATCTGGAATCCATTGAGGCGCTGAATTATTCATTGACTCTATATCCGAATACGGTTCTTTTTGTCAGTCACGATCGTGAGTTCTTAAATTCTCTGGCGAATCGGATCTGGGAAATTGCGGATGGTAAAGTGATCGACTTTCCGGGAACGCTTGCGGAATATGAAGACTTTAAGAAAAGACAGAAGAAGTCGAACAATCAATAGGTTTATGCGTTTGGGAAACATGTTGTCTTTTTGGGGGGGGGCCGAGGATAATGCCTGTCCGATCAGTTTCTGCGCAGGAAGAATGGAAGTTCCATTTTCGATAAATGGCTGGGGGAACTGCAAGAAAAGATTTTCTTTTATTCATCACTTCAAGGAAACTCGGCCAATCAAAAAGCGTCATGGAATTTTTTCCATGACGCTTTTTCAATCTGTCAGCTTCTTTCAGCCTTCCCAGGCATCTTGTAGAATTTTGGCAAGTACTTCTTCGCTCTCCTCAAGCGCTACTGGACGGGGGGCCAATGCGAGTTTCATCGGGTTTTCCGCTCCGGATTGAGCAGTTGCACCGAGTAGTTCGGGGGTGATCCCTTCAATATCCTGCAGGGAACCAGGAACGCCACAATCATCTAAGAAACGGCGGAAAGAGGCGATCACTTCTTCTGGGGTTGTTCCCGGAAAGATCGAAGAAAGTTCCATCGTCCGTTCCGCAACCTCTTCTCTACCAATGTAGTATCTCCAAGAAGCGGGAAGAAGTAACGAGACGGCAATACCGTGTTCGATAATACCGAACCAGGAAAAACTGCAAAGATGCGGCAATCCTGTGGATTTATACCGGATGACCATTCCGCCCAGAGTTGCCGCTTCTGCCATCGCCTTGCGGTGCTCCGGCAAATTGCCAGTCCGGTTAAGCAGCGCTGGAAAGTGTTCAGCGATCATACGAATTCCTGCGAGCGCGCGTTGATTGGCCAAGGCATCGTTCGCATCTGCGTCAACATTTAAAAAACCTTCGATCAAATGCGCCAAGGCATCACACCCGGTTGCCCTGGTAATCTGTTCCGACATTGTAGCTGCATAGTTGGGGACAACAAAAGCGTATTCCGGAATAATTGCTTCATCGGCAATCAGCATTTTTACTCCCCGCTGCGGATCAACGATATTAGCATACGGCGTTACTTCCGAACCTGTTCCGCTTGTGGTAGGAATTGCGATAATACGGTTCGGCATTCCGTCAAAGTACGCTGACACCTTGCCGCTGCCGAAAAATTCAGAAACATCACAATCGCCCTGCATAGCAGCATAAGCTGCTTTTGCCGCATCCATGATACTTCCTCCGCCGATGGCAATCACGGCATCGGGATTGTTTGCCCGGAGAAATTCTGTCATTTCTGCAACGGTATTAATATCTGGTTCCGAGCCTATTTCCCGGAATCTCCGAACTGAAGCAATCGGAGGGAATGCCGATGCCACTGCCGTAAAAGCACCGGAACGATCGGCGGATGTTCTTCCAGTAAATACTACAATTGTTTTCCATCTGCGCTTCCAGGCAAGCTCTGCCAGAACAGCTTGAGCACTCCCCCCAAACACAATTTTGCAATTCCGGTAGGAGCGTAATAATTCGTCGTTATTCATTTGGGGTTTCCTCTTTCAGCAACAGACGGGCGAAGGTCCCCCGGTGATCTGTCGGCCATGTGGATTTTGGGGTAATAATCGGCTCGGCAGTAATGTCG
>CALGPR010000207.1 GCA_937960425.1 uncultured Lentisphaeria bacterium | reverse complement strand
CACCTGTATCGCAGTGCCCGCGAAGTGGCAAGCCGGTTGCTTGACTGTTGTGAGGATGTTCCGACTTTTCTGGAACAATTTTCTTTTTCGCGGAATTTTGTTGCAAATTGACATGCTTGCTCCTGATGGGAGGGGGGCCTTCCGGATACTCAGGAGCTTTTATCAATAGCCCGGTGATAAAAGTGGGGCGCCGAAAAAAATTTGGAGGACAGAAAATGTTGAAACATGTTGGAGACAAATGCTGCTGCGCAGGAGAATGTGGCGGAAAATGCAGTTGCCAGAAAAGGCAATCTGAACATTCCGGGGAATTATCTCTGGCAGACCTGCAAATCGGTGACGTTGCGACAATTGTAAAAATCAAGCCGCAACTTCGCAACCGAAAAAAGTTTGCAGATGTCGGGCTGGTGATCGGGACGGAACTGGAAATGGAAGCCAGAGCACCTTTCGGCGGACTGTTGCGCGTAAAAATCCTGGGAACCAGTATGGCTCTTCACAGCGAAGATGCGGCATGTATTGTACTGAAAAAAAAGGACTGATTCACAGTTATGAAGAATAAATACCGAATTGCTCTTGCGGGAAATCCCAATTGCGGGAAAACTTCTATTTTCAATCTTCTGACCGGAGCCCGCCAGCATGTTGGAAATTATCCAGGCGTTACTGTTGAGAGTAAAACCGGGCGTTTTTCCCTGGATGGAATTGAGATTGAGCTGATTGATTTGCCCGGCGTTTATTCCTTGTCTTCCAATTCTCCGGAAGAGGAGGTGGTTTCCCGGGAATTGACTGCGCCGGGGATTGACTTGATCCTCAACGTCGTTGACTCTACGATCCCCCGCCGCAGCCTCTATTTGACAACTCAACTGGCAGAATTGCATATCCCGATGCTGCTTGCTTTCAATATGAGCGACGATGCACGGAAAAAAGGAATGCAGTACGATATCCCCAGGTTGGAAACGTATTTCGGCTCCCCGATCGTTCAAACGGTAGGTACCCGAAGTGATGGTATTTCTGCGTTGCTTGCTGCTTTGAAAAGGGCGCTGGCAGCATTCGATTCTCATGGTATTCCAATGCTGTCGTACGGTAGTGATGTGGATGAGGCGATTCATTCCATTGCGGATAAAATCGATTTGCTTCCCAGAAAACGATTCCAGCATATCCCGTCCCGTTTCTTTGCCATCAAATTGCTGGAAAGTGATTCTTCTGTCATGCGTCTGGAAGAGTTCCAGAGTGTTCATGGGGAAGTCCGGGAACAGATTGAGCATTTAAAACGCAAACATGCTATTGAAGCAGATACCTTTATGGCCGATTGCCGTTATGCCATGCTCGCCGGGGCATGCCGGGAAGCATTATCCATGACACAAGAGCGCCGCCGTGAAATTTCCGATAAAATTGATGTCGTTTTAACCAACAAATATCTCGGACTGCCAATCTTCTTCGTGATCCTGTATCTGGTCTTTACGTTTACTTTTACCGTCGCGCAACCTTTTATGGACTGGATCGAACTTGGATTCAGTGCATTGTCGGATGCGGTAAAGGCGCTCTGGCCTGCCGGATTCCCTCCAGTTCTCGGTTCTTTGATTACGGATGGGGTAATTAGCGGAGTTGGCGGAGTACTCGTTTTCCTGCCCAACATTCTGTTCCTTTTCTTTGCTATTGCGCTTCTGGAGGAATCCGGTTACATGGCGCGGGCGGCGTTTGTGATGGATGGCCTCATGCGTCGATTCGGGTTGCAGGGCCGCTCCTTCGTGCCGCTGGTATTGGGTTTCGGCTGCAATGTTCCAGCAATTCTGGCAACTCGCACGATTGAGTCGGAGCGCGACCGTAAGACCACGATTCTTATCCTGCCGCTGATGAGTTGCGGTGCCCGTTTGCCGATATACGCATTAATCATTCCCGCTTTTTTCTCAGCCCAATATCAATCGTTGGTCATGTGGCTTCTGTATCTGATCGGCGTCGTTATCGCTCTATGTGCTGCACGGCTGCTGAAAAAAACTCTTTTCCGGGGTGATGGAGAAGTCTATCTGATGGAGCTTCCGCCTTACCGCATGCCGACTGCCAAAAGCTTGTTTCTCCATATGTGGGATCGCAGCAGAATGTATTTGCACAAAGCCGGGACAATTATCCTTTTTACTTCCATTTTGCTTTATCTTGCCAATACTTACCCGGAACGGGAGGAATATACGGTAGATTACGAGAGCAAAATTGCTGAGGTTGAAGTCGATTCTGCACTTTCAGAAGAAGAGATGGCTGCTCAGGTCAGCGCATTGGAAAATGCCCGCGACGCCGAAGCGTTGGAATATACCATATCCGGACGCGTTGGAAAATTTCTGGAGCCTGCGCTGCAGCCGATCGGCTTTGACTGGAAATTGACAACAGCCGCGATTGCGTCGCTTGCGGCAAAAGAAGTTTTCGTTTCGCAACTCGGTATCCTTTATGCCGAAGGGGAGGCCGATGAAGAATCTGTGCCGCTTCGGGAGCAGTTAAGGGATCACTATACGCCGTTGCAGGGATTTTGCATCATGCTGTTTTGCCTGCTTTCCATTCCCTGTCTCGCCACTCTCGCGGTGATAAAACGCGAACTTAATTCCTGGAAATGGGCTGTAATTGAAGCCATTGGGCTCTTTTCTCTGGCTTATTTCATGACGTTGATCGTCTATCAGACTGGCAGTTTTTTCCAGATCGGAACAAAGCTGCTCAGCTGATTCGATACCCTCCAAAGCGCCGCCGGTTCTATCCCCCACATCCGGAACCGGCGGCAATTTTTTTTAGAGTATTATTGGGAAAACGCCAGATTTATTTTTTCATTTTTCGAAGCGCATCCCAGAGATCATTGTTGTCGTTCGAGGGCAATGTTTGCTCCTGGGCTGGCGGTTCTGGGTTCGGAGGCCAATTGGCTGAGGCAGCTGTTTTCGATGCTTCTTCTGAAGATTGAGGATTTGTTGAGGACGAAGTTCGAATGGAAGGATGAGTTTTTCCACGCTTCGTAGAAGATTTCTTGTGAGAATGCTGTTTCTTTTTGTCCCTGCGGAAAAGCGGAGGCGAAAGCAGCGTTTTACTGTAACGTTTGAATTGCATCAGAAACGTGAAACGTCGTTCCGCAACTTCAGCAAGCAGCAGCAATACTGCTATTGCAAGCAGAGGAGGAGCGATATCTATTTCCTGCAGTTTGAGTGGCAATTCTGCAAAGATCCTTTCCACGGCAAAACGTTCCTCTCCACCAGTTCTGCGACACAGATCAGGCAGTGTTGCACGCGAGTTGCCTGGAAGTTCCGGAAGAAATTCCGGAGAATAAGGTAGTACAGCCGGCGGAAGAACAGCCATCTTTCCGTTTTCTGCTACTACACCGGTCAGAATGGTTTCTCCAGCTCGTAGCGGAATGACCGCAGCAAGTTGCTCCGGAGTCTGAAAATGGAGTTCAATTTTTTCTGTTTTTACTCCGGTTGAATTTTGCCGCATTACTGTGACATAAGGAAGTTTTGCGGGAATTGGCTGCCGGGGATCCAGATGAACGTTGATTTCCAGCGAGCCTTCCCGGATGCGCGCTGAGGCTAACATGCCATCGGGAAGTTCTTTGTCTTGAAAATTTGCTGCATATGCTGTCAATGCTGAAAATAATTCTCCGGTGTGCGGCCAGTTTGCCAGACTTGTTGCAAAAGTTCCGTCAGCTTCCGCGGCAAAAACTGCACTTCTCCCCAGGCCGAATTGGCACCATGCCACGATAGGAGAATGATAGTCATCTTCACTGAGCAATCCGCACCCGGATCCCGATTTTAATTGCGTGACATTGTAGCCGTCTAAAGTCAGGGAAGAGCCAAAAGGCAATGCGGAAATTGTGGAAATTTCCGGCAGAAAACGACATAAGGTTGCTTCTTTGATAAAAGTATTCCGGGAAATTTTGATGGTATCCTGCATGAAAATCCGCGGCAAGTCGGTAGCAAGTTTGGTAAAATAACATTGTCCGCCACCGCGTTTGGCGATGTCTTTTAAAAATTCCGCATCCGCATCCTGCTCTGTTCCCAGGCCGATAACACTGACAGTAATATTGGCCGCGCGTGCATTGGACAACAGGATCCGGTACTCCCCCGGTTCTTCTGCGTCGGCTGCATCTGCAAAAAGAATGACATGTCGGGTTTCTGCTCGGGACTGAGATACCGCACGAATCGCTTCCTGTAATGCCGTGTAGACAAATATGCCGCCTCCGGAAGATTCAATTTTAAAAATTCTATACAATAGATGTTTGTTGTTTTCTAACGTGTTCAACGGTAAAATTTCATGGCTGACGCTGTCGACGGCAAAGACTGCCAGCTCATCCTGAGGGGCCAGAGACTGCGCGGCTTCAAAAGTTCCGGTGTTCGCCAGATCCATTTTGGTTTGTCTCCCGGCTGTCGGTATCGCCATACTCCCGGATCGGTCAAGCGCGATTGCCATTGCAACAGAGAGTTTCCGGGTTTCTTCCGTCAATTCCAGAGAAACCGGAAGAACTTCTTCGATCGGAGATTTGTAATATCCACCCAGTTGAAATGATCGTTCCCCGCCACTCATAATCAATCCTGATTGGCCGGAACGCACCAGTTCTCGTATGATTTCCATCCCTTCAATTCCGATAGCTTCTGCGGGGACATTTTCGAGGAGAATTGCTGAATATCCGGAAAGGAACGCCACAGTGTACGGCGTACCAACAGCTGGTCGGGTTTCCGTCGCAATTCCTCCGGCACGAAGTAAGTCCCCTAATTTTCCTCCGCCACTATTATTCAAATGAAGGATCGGTTTTGTGCCGCGTACCTGGATCAGAAAATCGGCCCGATTATTACCAGGGACGAAATCCTCTTGTTCCGGATCCAACTCGATGCAATAACGAGCGGTCTGGGCAGATTGCAACCGGTCGCGGAAAAAGAAAGACTGATTGCCGGAGATAAGTTGCAAAATGCCTTCTCCGATTTTGTGGTCATTGCGATACAGAGTATATTTTGCAGATTGCTGGCTGGGACTGGATATTGTTACGCCCAGGATGAAGGTTTCATTTTCAAAAACTTCCATGGGGACATCCAGGGAAGCAATTGCCACATCGTTCTGAAATGCTCCGGCATTTCCTCCCTGAAAGTCTATCGGGATTCCACGGGCTGCTGCAAGAGCGAAAAATGGCGACGGATCTCGGCCTGTCCACCGACCGTCAGACAATATCAGTATCCGCCCCGGCTTTCCCTGTTCAAAGAGCATTAACGCCTCTTCAAGAGCCGACGCCAGGTCACTTTGGTCCGGTAAAAGGCTGTTATTGAATGATTCAAATGCCTGTCCGTCGGGAGCCTTTTCCAGAAAAGTTCCATCCGCAAAGGAAATTACTCCAAATCGGTTGTTGGCTCGTGCTGATTCCATCGTGCGGAGGATCTCCGTTTGCCTGGAGAGATTTTGAGCAGAGATGCTGCGGCTCCGGTCAACTACGGCAACGACGGTACCGTTTTTATCCGGCAGCGTCAGTGCCAGTCCCGACGCCGCAAGCACTGCACACAAATACCACAACCCGCGCAGCCATGCAATACGGCGGCTGGGGGGTGGCCAGAGAAAAAAGGTTGCTCCCAGAATAATCAGCAGAAAAAGCCATGCCGGATTAGCGAATTGCATTGTATTTCCTCCGGATCAGAAATTGATGGAATGCACCCAGAAGCAGCGCTGTTAAAATCAGAAATGGGGCAAGTGGAAAAAAGCGGTCAAGCTCCTCTGAAACTTTTTTCGGTGTATAAAATGTTCTGGTCTCCGCTGTGGAGAGGTCTGACTCTGAAAGATTGACACTTTGTACTTGAAACTCATGAGTTCTACCATCCGGAAGTTGTATTTTGTAATTCCCGGGAAGCAAATTCATCAATTCCAACAAACTATTTTCAAGTTTCAACTCCTGAGTTGTTGTATCCGGATTCGTCACCACTACCGCATCAGTAGCGAGAGGAAATGCCAGCCTTATGGTTTCGTCGTCAGAGAAGTTGTGTCGATTATTGGCAAAAAGCCTCGCTGAAGTGACCTCAACAACGTTGGCAAAAAAGATTGGCCAGGCAGGAACCCGGGTCAAGGTCGAATGTTTCAAGTCAATTGCCAGTACAATTTCCAATTGTTCTGCGGTATTCATATAGCAGCTGAGTGGAACTTTTTTCCCAGTCCGAACCAGCGCTTCTCCTGGCAGGGGTGTCTCGGGAATTCCTGCCCAGATCACGCCATCCAGAGTCATCCCTTCGGTCAGGGCATTTGTTCGATTGATCGCAAATTGCATCGCTGCCGCAGTATTGTTCCGGCCTGTTATGTTGAAGATTCGTAAAATCACCGCTGCATCAGGATTGGAGGTGTCGGCTTTATCTGTGATCAATAAATCACAGGAGCCTGCCGGTGCGGGGATTGCATTTTTCGTTGCTTCCAGGGCATTGGAGACCGCTTCGACGGTTACAGAATCCGTCAGATCAAGTCGATAGCGTACTGCCGGCTCTTTTTCTTCCTGCAAAGTAACGGTATCATCGAAGGAAAGAACATCTCCATCGCCAACTGTTACTGTCAGAGTTTTACTGCCAGCAGGAATGGTGATCGGCAATCGGGCGTTGCCGTTGGCCATTGATACCGTGCCGGAGGCCAGCACTCTCCCGGTTTCCTGTTCAGTAATTTGATAGGGAATATTTTTTTCTGCGTTCCCCTGGAGAAGCAGGAGAATTTTATCCTGGTCGGCAGCGCGGGTTCTCAACGCGCGGACAATTGCAATGTTTTTTCCGGGAGAGCCGACGGCATGACAGGTGGTGTTTGCAGGCAGTTCGCTGGCCGCAGGCGGCAGGTGGTCAGAGTAGATGCTCAATTGCAGATTGATCGGGTCTGTTTTCCGTGCCATGGCCACGGCTTCTGTCAGAACTGCGGTGGATTCTGTGCAATGAAAAAACTGCTCCAGTGCAGCTTGGAATTCTGTCGGATCCGTAAATTCTCCCAGATTGCGGACTGTTTTCCCTGCCAGCAAAAGCCGGATCGGGTGGGCCTTGATGTCAGCGATGACGGGTTCCAGCAGCGCGAGAACCTTTTCCCTGGAACTTTGCCCGGAAGAATCTTTGGCCTGCATCGAATAGGAGTTATCCAGGATGACTGTCTGGACGGTGTTTCCGCTGCCGCGCTGCAGCAGGGGCGAGACCGCTGCTGCAATCAGCAGCAATAAAATGATGCTTTCCAAATAAAAGGTGAGCGGCAATCGATGTGGGTGAATATTACTACCCGGAAGGCGGTTGCTCTTTTCATCCAACCACAGAAATAATGCCGGAATCACGCAGGGTTTCACCTTTTGATGAAGCCAGTAGAAGAGCAGCAGTACCCCTAACGTCGTTGCCAGCAGGGCATAAAATGGATGTTCAAAAATCATGCCGGTTTTCCTTTTCCTTCATATTGCCGTTACTACCTCTTTTTGTCGGCTGGGGAATCCTTCTCTTTTCTCCGGGTTCTTCGTTTTTATTGATGTTGCAATAGCCCGCAATGGATGAACGGATCTACCCGGAAGGTTTCCAGAAAATCCTCAGCAATCACTGAAACCATATTGATTCCCAGGGATCGACAGGCATCCTGATACGAGCATAAGTGACGACGCAGACGTTCTTTGTAGTGTTTCATTTCCTCATCGGCAAGCCGCATTTCCAGTTCTTCATCGCTTTCTGAATCGATCAGTCGCAAATTCCCTTCCATTGGCGGGAGAAAATCGGTTCGCGAAGCAATTTGAATGACCACAACCGCGGAACAACTTGTCGCCAATTGCCGCAGCAACGCTGCCGGTTCATCCGGGAAAAACAGGTCAGAGAGAAACAAGCGGATTCCTTCGTTGCGGAGCAGTGGAACCAGTTGCCGGAATAAAACCGGCGGAGAAACTCTGGCATCAAATTCAAAGGGGAGCCATTCTCCTGGCGAACGGCGGTCTTTGGCAACTGTTTCCGGAATTGCCTTGAGAATGTGGAGCCGGCTTGAGAGGGCGCTGCTTGCGGCTGCTTCGGATAGGAAGGCTGCCAGTGCCAGCGCCGCCTTCGCTTTTGCACTGTCCGGCATCAGCATGGAAACAGACCCGTCTACAATCAAGTCCAGGATCGGCGTAATTTCTTCCTGAAACCGTTTGACCACCCAGCTGTTTGATCTGGCATAGACATTCCAGTCAACCAGCCGCAGATCGTCTCCGGGCCGATATTCGCGGTGTTCCAGGAATTCCAGGGAATTTCCGGCACGCCTGCCGATCCGGCTGCCAGCAGAGAGCGCATTGCTGCTGTTCCGGGGAGTGAACCGGTAGGCGCCTCCTGCCGCCATCGACTGTAAGAGGAGTTTTTCCCATTGTTGTGCAAGCGGCATCAGCGTTCTCCGTTTTCCCGTTTGATAAAATAACGCGGAAAATATTTGAGCAACAGCACCAGGAAGATAATGAAAGACAGCAGAGCGTAAAATATACTGCAGATAAAGTTTGTATGTATATCCTGTCCTGAGGGTACGACACATGTGATAATTTCAGGGACGTCCTGCATGAAAATCAGAAAGATTCCCACTAAAAACAGCAACAAAAGGAGAATGTGTACCGAATTACGAAACCATGGATTGTGGTCGCTGGTAAGCAGGCTGATGATCCAGGCGATCATACAGTAAAATGCCATAAATCCGATTGGCCTCATTGTCATAAGAACTTCTGTATAGGAGGAAAAGGGCTGGACGCCGCAGATGTGTACCGCAATAAATCCGAACACAATTTGCAGGGCAAACATGAATAATGCATAGACCAGTGCTGGCGCTTTGCCGCTCGAGAAGAGAAACCAGAGAAATATTCTGAGTCTGCCGGCAGGACGCTCCAGGATTTGACGCCGCGTGGGATAGTTCCGTTCACATAGAATGGGTAAAAACAACAGCAGATTGACTCCCATCCCGAGGAAAAAAGCGCAGTTGAGGGAAAAATATGCTGGCAATTTCGGCATGTGCATTTCCATCCCGGAGACTGTTCCGATAATTGCTGCTGCATAGTTGAACAACATTACGACTAACAAAGTCAGTCGTGGGGCAAAAGCACGATTGGCCTGTGGAGGAAGTACGGCACTGTACATCAGGGCATAAGCAAGCGGAAGAAAGTTGCAGAGAATGACATAAATCATGAGTAGAGACATATGGGTAAAAGATTCTACCAGAAAATGGATAAACCCATTGAAAAGGATGATCAATAATACTGCGCCAACGATCTTTTCCACATGAAAAAAGTAAGTATTGATCATACATAACAATACTGTATTGACCGCAAAAATGAAGAGAAAGAAGACTCCTGAGAAAAGCAACAGCCCATTGGCAGAGATCGACATCAGCGGCGTTGCAATACACAGCAATCCAACTATCGGAGCAAAATAAAACAACAGCCAGAGCAGAAGTGAGAGAAGTTTTCCGTTTACAATCTGCTCCGGAGTGATAGAGGTAAGCTGTTCCAGTTGATTTCCTTGAATAATTTTTTCCTGCCTTTTTTTCAAAAGCAGTTGAAAACAGAAAACAACAGCAATGAATAATGAAAATATTAAGCAGGTAACCTGAGGCAAAACGGTCATTATTCGAGGAGATTCTTTATAAAACCACTGCCGCACGCCGATAAAGAGCAAAGATGCCATACAGATACTTTGCAGGAGAAAAAATATTGGAATAGTTTGTTTATTATGAAAAAACTGTCTGAGTTCTTTTAATAAAAGAGGATTCACGGAATCCCCGGAAAAACTTTTTTTCCACAATGTAATCATTATAATACCCTTTTATATCGATCAGTCTGTTGTTGGTTCCTACAGGATAAATTCTTCGGAATAACTTTGTTTTGATTCATTCCAGGAAAAATTTTTCTTCCAGTATTTTCTGATTTAACGGTTGGTTTTATTGCACAAGTCCCCGGGTTATTTCCATAAAAATCTGTTCCAGGCTGGCTTTATTGATTTGATAATTTACAATCAGGCAATTTTTTTTGGCCAGATGTGTCAATAATTCCGCGACCAGCTTTTCATCGTTTCCGTCCAGATTTGCCACAATGTGACCGCCTTGAGGCTCAATAGAAAGAACAAACGGCAGCTCCTTCCCGTAAAGACAGATTTTTGCCGCATTTGCCTCATCCAGCTGTTGTATCTGGACTGCCAGGGGCATCTGTGCGTCTCTGCTTTTATCTGCATGGGTCAGAAGGTCTTCGATTTTCCCGGCAGAGAGAATTTTGCCGCGTTCAATGATGACTGCGCCATCGCACATGTCCTGCAATTCCGAGAGGATATGAGAAGAGAGAAATACAGCCTTCTTTTGTCCCGCAAAAATTTTTAATAACTCCCGAAATTCCAGGCGCGCCCGGGGATCCAGCCCTGCTGCCGGTTCATCCATAATCAGAACTTCCGGGTTGTGAATGAGAGCTCGTGCCAGAGATACCCGCTGTTTCATCCCTTTGGAGAGGGTATGCAGAATCTTTTCCCGAAGTTCTCCCAGGTTGGTAAATTCTTCGATATACTGGATTGTTTTGGTCCGTTTTTCTCCCTTCAGCCCATAGGCACGGGCGAAAAAATCCAAATATTCCCAGACTGTAATATCCCGGTATTCCGGTAGAGAATCCGGCATGTACCCGATAATTCGATGGATCTGATCCGGATAAGTAACTGCCGAAACCCCATCATAGTAAATGTCTCCCGCATCGGGCAGGTCAAGCGAAACCATCATCCGGATCGTTGTGGTTTTTCCTGCCCCATTCGGCCCGATGAATCCGAAAATATTTCCGCTTTCAAAAGAAAAAGAAATATCATCAACCGCCCGTTGCGCCCCAAATTGGCGAACCAGATTTTTGACCTCAATTTTCATTTGTTGCCTCCTTTACAGCAGGGGGGGCATAGATCCCGATAATTTGAACATTTTCTTCGATCGGCTTAACGTCTGAACCAGTTTCCAGAAACGGAGAACTTTCCAGTTGTGCAGAGTACATATTCGGACCAAGACTATTGAGTGTGAAGGAAAATTTTTTCCAATTTTGCTGGGCAAATTCTGACAGGTGCTGAAAAATGGTGTATTCATTTTCAGTGTCAGTAAATTGAAGCGTTGCGCGTTGCCCCGGATCAATTGAAGCAGTAGATTTGTACAGGTTTCCCTCAGAATCCCGCACTGCCAGAAAATGGATTTTACTGCCGAGTCCATTGACAATTTCCATCGTTGAGCCCGGAGTGATTTCAGTTACTTTGAGTTCTTCCGGACGGTAACGACTGGATGCCTGAGACAGAATCGCCTTTTTTCGCGACTGAAGATAATTGCCGTTAATCCGAAAGCCGGAGGAGGTGTCGATCGTAATGTCGCTTATATTGAAATCCTTGTTCATTACCAGTAGAACATCATCGCGAAAGGCAAGATCGGATTTACGAGTCGGAGAGTAAAAGCCAATTGTTCCTAATGTCGTTGCTTCATGATTGAGCTGGTCAAGAAAGGTGACTGAGTCTGTCGTGATTTCCAACTTGGTTCCTTCCCACAGCTGGAGGAAAACGGTATTGAAAAGGGTAAGCACTATGGAAAGGATCGGTACCGTCAGGACAAGAAGGCAAATGGAATTTTTCTTTTTCAGATAAAAGTAATTGATCGGCCCGACAACGAGGAAAAAGAAAATCATAAAGGCAAGCAGAAGCAATATCGGCGGCATTTTCGCATTGGGAGTAGTCTGCGTATTTGCCTCAACGTATCTACGTATGTTTTTCCCTTTATCTTTCAACCTTGCCATTTCCAGAAAATCATCCCATTCGTTTTCACTCCATTGTTCCGGGGTGGTCGGGATGGCAAAAACCTTGCCGAAATGCCGATAGCCGTACTGAATATTGGGATTCAGGCTGTCCTTCTGCCAGTCAATACCGGGAATTTCCGGCGGTACACCGATAAACACTACCGGCAGCCCCATGGCAATCGCACGAAGCAATTCTGTTCGAGTCGATTCCTTCAGCATTTGAAACTCTGTACTTTTCATAATCAACAACGATGCGTCGTAGAACTGTGCAGCAGTAGAAAAATAATCCTGTGCTGAACGGGTTGCCGAAAAATAGGAAACTTGGGCAGACTCATGGCGTGAATCATTCACTGAGGCCGGAAAGGTTCCGGTATTGCCGGGAATTTGTTGAGAGAGGCATATTTTCAAAGAATATTCGCTGCCGTAAGCAGCAATTTCCCGGAATTTTTTGTTCAGTTCTTCTATTTGTTGTTTTGGCAGTGTTTCCCTGTCAATTTGAACATTCAATTTCCAGTCCATCGGCGTTTCGGTCATCCCTCCCAAAGCAACGATTGTTGTGCTGCGCGGTGGAATTTCCATTGTCCGCAAAAGTTTTTCCGGAGCGGGAAATTTGGCAAAAAAAGGAATCCTGTTGAGTTCAATGGTTACTGTATGCGCTTGGTCAGAATCGTTGGTAATTCGAAAAAACTGACTGGACTGTTGCGTCGGAAGAACCCAGTCGCCCGCAAGTGGCGTAATTTCGACTGCCGGTTCCGCTCCTGATGCCTGGAACAGACAGCAGAAAAATAACACTGCAATGCCGAGTGTCCTCAGGATTTTAAAACAATAGCAAATCATAATCTCTCCCTTTTCCCATTACTTGATTTCCACATCATCGGGCAGAGCAGTTCCGCTCATTGAAACTTCCTGAAGTAATTTTTCAATGATATCGCTGACCGTGATGTTGTCGAGGCGGGCCTTATAATTGAGCAGCAAGCGATGGTTCAGCACCGGAGGGGCAATGGCTTTGACATCGTCAAAACTGACCGTCGGCCTGCCGGCAAGCAGTGCTGCTGCCCGAGAAGCCTCCGCCATGGCTATCGCTGCTCGCGGACTGGGACCGTAGGCAAGAAACTCCTTGACCGATGTGAGTGCTTCCGGAGATTCCGGGTTGGCTGCCGCCGTTAACCTGGCAATATAATTTGCCACTGGACGCGACAGGTAAATCTGATCCATCGCTGCATAAACTGCTTCCAATTCCTGCCGTGTCATTGCAATATCAAGTTTGGGCGCTTCTCCGCGCCGGCGCGTTGTAATAATATCGGTGAGCGCGTCACTTTGTGCCGCTGAAACATTCAGTTTGAACAGAAATCGGTCAAGCTGCGCTTCCGGAAGCGGATAGGTTCCCTCCATTTCAATCGGGTTCTGCGATGCAAGAACAAAAAATGGGAACGGCAGCGGACGGGTTACTCCCAGCAGTGTTACCGCATTTTCCTGCATCGCTTCGAGCATTGCCGATTGGGTCTTCGGCGATGCCCGGTTGATTTCGTCCGCAAGCAGAAGGTTGGTAAAGACCGGCCCCGGCCGGAATACCATTTCCCGGGAGCCATTGTCAGTTTCTTCCAGAATGTTTGTTCCCAGAATATCCCCGGGCATCAGATCCGGCGTAAATTGAATGCGGTTGAATTCCAGGGCCAGCAACGTTGAAAGGGCTTTGACCATTGCCGTTTTTCCCACTCCCGGCAATCCTTCCAGCAAAATGTGCCCGCGGGAGAAAATTCCGATCAGCACCAGCTTATGCAGTTCATGATGTCCAAGGAGAATCTGATCCAGAGCTTCAAGAATCCGATGGATACTGGTATGGACCGCTTTCAGTTCCGTTTCCGAAATCAAAGCATCGGGTGTATTCATATTGGTGAAATCCTTTCCTGACTGACAGATGATATTTAAGGCGTTGCTGGCTGTTGCTGTTTATTGAAATAATTTGCTACTGTACTTCGATGGCGGGGCAGAACAATATCGGTACGGCGTTCCCGGGAGCCTGCCGGCGTAGCCGACAGAGCGCCTTCGCTCACTTCAACCAGTTCTTGAGGTGGGGAAGGAGCTGTATACGAGAGATTCATCAGCAAACTTTTTTCCAAATCAATTTCCTGCGGCGTCAATAACATTTCCGGAGCAGTATCGTCCGTTTTCAGATCGGTATTGTTTGTCCCTGCCAATTCAGCGTCACTGCGTCCGCGTGAGGTGGAATAAACATTCTGCATTCCCTCTGAAGCTTGCAATGCAGCCTGAGCAACGTCATTCTCGGGGCCAGGCATGTCTCCCACTTCTTGCGCGTTCTTGCGTGGGGTACCTTGCAATTGATCTAACAGGAGGCGCAGAGCCTTTTTCTGCTTTTCAGAGGATTCAGTTGCTTTTAAAGATTCCTGCAGTTTCTGAAGAGCCTTTTGCCGGGAGTTGTTGCCAGCCATTGGTTTTCCGCGTTTACACTGTTTCAGCTTTGCCAGACTCGCATTCAGTTCCCGGCTGCATTGGCTTAACTGGCTTGCCCAGTCCAGCCCCGTCGAATCAGTACGTTTTTTCCAAGCCGGGTTGTCTTCTGACGCCTTCTGGAAAAGTTTTTCCAGTTCCGCCATCATCTCAGACAGTTGTTCCGTCGAAAAATTGAATTGGTTTTCTCCCAACTGCTGGAGCAGCTCTTCAAGAAGTGCTTGGCTTGCAGCTGCTTCGTTCAGCTGCTGAAATGCTTCCTGCAGCCGTTGATTTAGAGATTGTTCCAGCGCAGCAAGTTCCTCCAATGTGCTGGCAGGGTTGTTGCCGCTGGCATTTTCCTGCAGTTCTTCCAACGCATTCTGGAGAAAATCTTTTTCCTCTTCCTCAAGAAAATCTTCTTCGTCAAGTGTTTCAATGGTTTCTTCCAGATTTTTAAAGTCTTCTGCCAGATCAAAGGTATAGTTGACTTTTTCCGCGAAGGCGGCAAGCAGGGCAGGGGCACTGAGCAATATCGCGGCACAAAAGATCGCGGTAAACAACAGCGTTCCAGTATTGCGGCTGTATTTCAGTCGGAAACGGATCTTCCTGCCGTTGCCGGGGAGTTCCGTTCTCCAGCTGCCTAAGTCGATTTCCGTCCCGGCGCAGGCAAAGCCTTCTGCCTGGGTACAGGCATCGTACAATACAACAAGCTCCTGCAGGGATGGAAGTCTTCGGTAAGCTCGCAGCACTGCAAACAACAGTGCCGTAATGGCCAGAGTCAGCAATAGAGTCAACTGGGAGGACAGGTGAAATTGACGGAAGGCCAATTCCAGAAGAGTTGCCAGGCCGGAGAGAAACGCTGCAATTGCCAACGGCAATTGAA
>CALGPR010000206.1 GCA_937960425.1 uncultured Lentisphaeria bacterium | reverse complement strand
CGCTTTACCTGCTCATAAAGGGAATAAGGAACAGAAAAAGAACAACGAGCCATTTCCAGAAATTCTTCCGTTTCCGCCTCTGCCAAAACCGCCCTTGCACTTTCCCCGTAAGCATGAACCAACCCGCCCGTCCCCAACTTAATGCCTCCGAACCAGCGAATTGTTGTTAATAAAATATTGGTAATTCCACTCCCCTTCAGAACAGCTAATGTTGGACGCCCTGCAGTCCCTGATGGCTCACCATCATCGGAGCAGCCCATGATATTTCCCTGGGGGCCAATAATAAAAGCAAAAACCACATGATTAATGTCTGCAAAAGCTTGCTTGCGTTCCTTAATCAAATACTTTGCCTCATTGGGATCATCAACCGAAACCGCCTGCGACAAAAACCTGGATTTTTTAATCACAATCTCTGCCTCAACAGTATTTTTTAGAATGCGCATAAATCAATTTTTCCAGGTATATAACAGTCCATCTGCAACAACTGTTTTCCTTTTCAGAGCGTCACACCAGATTTAAAAATAGCAATCTCCCGGTTGCCGTTAATTTCATTCCGGGCTTGATTTTCTCCTGAAGCAATTTTCAGTAGAAAATCAGCGAATTCCAATTCGGATGGCTTTGCCATCGCATCCCAGTCAATCCAATGTGGCTTTCTGCTCGCCAAAGTGCTGTTAGTCGCTATTTTTACCGTCGGAACAACAGAGCCGAATGGCGTTCCGCGCCCAGTAGTAAACAAAATCATCTGGCATCCGGCCGCCGCCAATACCGTACAAGCAACCAAGTCATTTCCCGGTCCAGTAGCAATATTCAACCCGGCTGCACAGATCGGTTCACAGTAATCAAGGACATCGACAATCGGCGAAGATCCTCCTTTCTGGACGCAACCGAGTGATTTGTCTTCCAGTGTTGTAATTCCCCCCGCCTTGTTGCCGGGAGAAGGATTCTCGTAAATCACCTGGTTATGGCGTTCGTAGTACGCTTTAAAATCGTTAATCATTTTAACGTACTTATCAAACACTTCCTTACTGATGCAGCGGTTCATTAACAGTGTTTCCGCCCCGAACATTTCCGGCACTTCTGTCAAAACACTTGTCCCACCCTGCCCGATCAGCCAGTCTGAAAAACGCCCGACAAGAGGGTTTGCCGTCAAGCCGGAAAATCCATCTGATCCGCCGCATTTGAGTCCGACTTTCAACATTGACACAGGAACATCGGAACGCGTCTCCACTCGATTTCTCTTCAGTTGTTCCAGCAAATCCAGGCCGACGGCATATTCATCTCCACACTCCTGAGCTACAAGAAAACGAATATTCAACTGGGAATATTCTCCCAATCGCATCTTAAAACTTTCCATCGTGTTGTTTTCACACCCCAAACCAACGACTAAAACGCCGCCGGCGTTGGGATTACGGGCAAGAGCAGCCAAAAACTTTGCTGTCATTTCATGGTCTTCTCCAAGTTGAGAACACCCGTACGGATGTGTCAAGGCAACGCCATTGCATGCTTCAGCCAAACGCATCGCCAGGCTGTTAACACAGCCCACTGTGGGAATCACCCAGATATCATTGCGGATCCCCACTTGCCCATCCGGACGAATGTAGCCTTGAAAAGTACAGTCGCAATGGACAGGCACTATTGAAAAGTCAGGAGTATACGTATATTCCAACTGACCGGAAAGGTTGGTTCTGACATTATGGATATGGACATGTTCTCCACGCTGGATATCTTTCACAGCTTTGCCGATGGGCATTCCGTACTTGATAATATTTTCACCAGCGTGAATAGCACGAAGTGCATATTTATGCCCGTCTTCCCGAATTTCAACATTATCTGATGGGTGAATAATCATTTTTCCTGCACAATTCCCTTTTCCACTGCCTCCGTAAATCCGGGAATCGTATTTAAATCCATTCCCCAGAAACTGGTATTTCCCAAAATTTCCCTGACACTTGGCTTCCCTGCAAAAAACGCTTTCACTTCTTCAGAATCCTGGATGTTGTCACCGCTGCGGTAAAACTTAATCAAATATACCATTGATTGCGTCAGGTTAGGAGGCAGTTTTCCAAAAAGTTTCTGATAATCCTGCAATGTAGGCAATACTCGAACTTTCCACTTTGAAACCGAATTTAACGCAATTGAAAGTAGCCGGTGGGCAGCATAAGGATTGGCAAACCGTTCCAGAACCGATTCTGCATATGCTCGTTTTTCCTTTTCCGGCAAAGGAACTGTCGGTAAAATCTCTTCAAAAAGCACATCGCGCAAAAACTTTCCGAACTTATCATCACGAACCATTT
>CALGPR010000205.1 GCA_937960425.1 uncultured Lentisphaeria bacterium | reverse complement strand
GATGAAATACTGATAATTTGCTGAAAAAAGAGAAAAAGTATTTTTCCGGGCGATAAATTTCCTGGGGGTTTTTCTCGCGAAAAAAAACACGATACTTGCCTTGCAACAATTCATACAGTACAGTATTGGCATGATCCAGAAAACTTGACGACATACGAGAATACATAATGGCCGAGCAGAAAATTTTAATTATTGAAGATGATTTTGATATTGCCAGGATGCTGAAATTGAATCTTGCCTGTAATCATTTTGAAAATGTCCGTATTGAAAATTCCGGAGTAGAAGGTTTGAAAACAGCATTGGCGTGGATTCCCGATTTAATTTTGCTGGATATCATGCTGCCAGAACTGGATGGTTTTACAATTTGCTCAATTCTTCGATCAAACCAGCAGACCGTTGATCTGCCGATTATTCTGCTTTCCGCGAAAACGGATGTTTCCGACATTGTACGTGGACTGGAACTCGGTGCAAATGATTACGTAACAAAACCATTTAATTCAGAAGAGCTGTTAGCGCGAATCCGGACGCAATTGCGAAAAAAATCTTCCAATCGGGATCTTGAAGTTCAAAGACTTGATGGCCTGGTTCTTTCCGCACGTGAACGGTCTGTTACTTTAGATGGGCAACCCATTATATTGACTGCTTTGGAATTTGACTTATTGGCTTTGTTGCTTGCCCATCAAGGGGAAGTGTTTACTCGAAAACAACTCATTTCCCGACTCAAAGGAGAAGATTATCCGGTAACCGAGCATGCTGTTGATGTACAGGTATTTTCTGTGCGAAAAAAAGTAAAGGCGTGGAGCCATCATATTGAAACAGTTCGTGGTGTCGGGTTCAGACTCAGGGCATCATCATGAATCTTTCAGTTTTACGATGTATTTCCAAGGCTCCGTATATTGCGGTTATTCTTCTGATTGCCAGTACTATTGGGCTGTATTTTTGCCGCCAGGCGATTGAAAGCCGTTATCGCGAAGAGATTTTGCAAGAAATCAAGACTCAAACGGAAAGCGAGGGACAATGGATTGTGGAATTGTTGTCCCAAGGTGTTTCTTTTCACCGATTGGACGAACTGTTTCAAAAAAATCGCCAGGATAACTGGCGACAATCATTACTTGATAAAAATGGGAAATTGCTGGCCGATTCAGATCTTCAGCAAAATGAACGTACTACGTACCGTAATCGTCGGGAGGTCCATAATGCATTGCAGGGGATTGCCGGTTTTCAAACTCGTTACAGCGTCACAGCAAAGGAAGACGCCTGCTTCTATGCTATGCCGTTAGAAGTAAAAGGAGAGCGTTACGTTTTTCGAACTGCTGTGCCGGAACGGCAATTACAGGGTATCCCATTTTTCCTGAGCGCTTTTCTCACTTTGAGCTATTTTGCTTCATTGATCCCATTGTTATTCATTGCCTGTTACAATTATTTTTACTACCGCCGCCCCATGGAGCAGCTTTTGCGCTACGCCCAATGGATTGCTCACAGTAAATTGAATGTGCCGCAAGAAAAGTACCCTCCCGGGCTTGCTGCAGAATTGGCAGTTGAATTACAGTCTCTTGCAGTACAACTTCGGAAATTGGTAGATTCTCTGCACCGTTTGGAATTTTTCCGGCGGGATTTTATCGCTAACATTTCGCATGAAGTCAAAACCCCGATTACCGCGATTCTTGCTTCTGTAGAAAATTTGAAATTATGTTATAAGGCCCAAAACAATGAAATAAGCGCAGAATGTATGGCTTCGCTGGAGCGTCAAACTAAGCGACTGCATCTATTAATTCTTGACATTCTGCATCTTGCGGAATTGGAAGAAATGGAAGAAAAAGACCATAAATTTTTCTTCCCGATAGAAGTAAAATCATTGTTGGAAGCCATTCA
>CALGPR010000204.1 GCA_937960425.1 uncultured Lentisphaeria bacterium | reverse complement strand
GGATTATTTCCAGGGAACGCAAATGGTTTTGTAACGAAAATCACTTGCGTTTTTCTTTTTCCGTGGCAATGTTAAAAAAACTTTTTCTTTGAACATGCGGTTCGCGGATCCCGGTGTTTTTCCGCCGGCAGGAAACGCTGACGCCCCTTGTTCGAGGGAAAATAAAGAAATGACGGGAGAATAACGGGGAACTACGGGAAAGAATTGACGACGTGGCTCCCTGTCTTCGCTTTTGCCTGTCGGCAGAAAAATGCCGGGAAGAGGAGTTTTTTATGGTTACATCTCTATTGATTCGTCTTTTTGTACCGGATTATCAGAAAACATCTGATGCGAAGGTTCGCCTGTCTTATGGGATTCTGGCTGGAACAACGGGAGGAATTGCCAGTTTTTTGCTTTTTGCCGTAACGTTGGCTGTCGGATTATTTTCCGGCAGTATTGCCGTAATAGCCCTGTCGGTAAACTATCTCTCGGATTGCGGCGCTGCAGCAATGCTGCTGATCGGATTCAAAATGGCGGCAAAACCGGCAGACAATGAACACCCTTTCGGACATGGACGAATCGAATACATTGCCGGGTTGATTGTTTCGATTCTCATTATTGCAGTTGGATTGGACTTTTTGAAAGAATCGCTCATCCAGATTTTCAAGCCGACACCGGTACAGGCGTCCCCGGAAATGATCTGGGCTCTTTGCGCAACGTTGATCGTAAAAACTTGGATGGCGCTATTTTACCGCAAAGTTGGCAAGGCAATTGCTTCGCAGGTCATCCTGGCACAGGCTTTTGACAGTCTCAGCGACCTGTCAATGTCCGCACTGGTTATTGCTGCGGTGATTGCCGGTTGTTACACGACGTTTCCTGTCAACGGCTGCACTGGCGCAGTCGTCGCAGCGCTGGTAGTCTGGGGTGGAATTGGAATCCTGCGCCGTACTGCCAGCCCATTGCTCGGGGAAAAGCCCGACCCGCAACTTGTAGAGGAACTGCAACGGCGATTGCAGACCTTTCCCGGCATTTACGGCATTCATGATATCATGATCCACAACTACGGGCCCAATCGGTATTTCGCCTCTGCACATGTAGAAGTCAGCCGACACGGCGATCCTGTCGCCATGCACGATATCCTGGATGCTGCCGAAGTGGAAATTGCCAGAACTATGCCGGTAACTTTGACGCTCCAGTGTGATCCTTTTATCGAGAGAACCGATCCGCAATTAAGACTCTGGAAGCAACGGACTCGCGACGTCGTGCGCAAAATTGACAGAAACTTTAAACTCTACGAGTTTCACCTCAGGGAAAACAGTTCAACACCGTTTCTGGTTTTCGATCTGCTGATTCCGCGCAATTATATTCTGAGCGAAGCCGAAATTACACAAAAAATTCAACAGGCAATTTCCCAATATGATCCTGCTGCGGAAATAAAAATCCATTTTGCCTATTCTTACATATAATGCAGGAAGAGCGCTGCCTTTTGATCCTTTAAGGGATGCGGGCAGGAAAAACATTTTAAAGAAAGGTTCTTTCCTTCTCGCGCCCTTCCGTTTTCAAACCTGCTTGAATAGCCTTGATCCAATCGGATCAAGGCATACGGGAAAAATTGACGAAATGCAGGATAAATGCCAGCTCGGGAGTAATAACCAGCCGTCAATTCTACCCATGACAAAGAAAGTTCATGAAACCCGTTTCCCAAAGAATTCTATTCTTCTATCTCCAGAAGCATAGCGTCTCCGGGAGCAAGCCATGAGTGATCAAAGGCGTAATCATACCGCAGATTTTTATTCCACTTGGAAACAATTCGCACGGCCTTGGGAGGAGTACGGAACTGCGGCTCAACACTGATAGAACTTACCAGGTCTTTGTTGACAATCAGGAGATACTTGTAATTGTTACTTTTATGCCGAAACTCTCCGACCACAACTGATCCGCCTTTCACCCCGCTTAATATCGAATCTTCATTGGGATCCGAAAATAAGTCCGGCATTGAGTTGGGAATATGATACACCTGCGTGGACTC
>CALGPR010000203.1 GCA_937960425.1 uncultured Lentisphaeria bacterium | reverse complement strand
TAGCCATGCAACCATTGACCGCAGCTCTTGCCGATCAGAAAAAGCGCATTGCAGAACTGGAAAAACTTGTTAAAAAATTAACTACTGCAGAAGAACAGAATGAACTGAAAAATACCTGTAAACCTCTCATTCCGGAAGAAGATCTTCCGGAAAAAACCATCAGGCTTACACCTGAACGAATTCGCAAAATTCGACTCCGGTTACAACTTTCTCAAGCTGACATGGCAAAATTAATTGGAGTAACCGCTGTTTCAATTTGTCAATGGGAATTGGGAAAATCTCATCCTCGTCTCGCGCAAAAAAAGCAGCTGGCAGCCATTCGGGATATGGGAAAGCGCGAACTGGCGAAATTGATGGCAGAACGTTTTGCCGCAGTCTCTTCTGCTCCGAAAAGTCTTGCAGAAAGCGAACGTGTTTCCCTCCCTCAATCGGACTAATGGGTTAATTTACAACGGCGCAATCGGAGTGCATTGCTGACCACACAAATACTGCTCATTGCCATAGCACAGGCGCCCAATACTGGTGATAATGCCGGTCCCCCCCATACCGTCAATATCCCCGCGGCAACCGGAATTCCGATTGCGTTGTAAAAAAATGCCCAAAACAGATTTTGCCGGATAATCCGTAACGTTGCACGACTTAATTCGATCGCATTGACAATCCCATCCAGTTTCCCAGACACCAAGACAATATCTGCGGCCTCCATCGCGACATCCGTTCCAGAGCCAATCGCAATCCCCACTGACGCACGAGCCAGTGCCGGAGCGTCATTAATCCCGTCGCCAACCATTGCACTGATTCCGGCTTCTGAAGTTAGCTGCGCAACTTTCTTAACCTTTTCTTCCGGCAACAATCCAGCGTATATCTCAGAAATACCGCATAATTCACCAATCTTCCGGGCAGTGTGAAAATTATCTCCTGTGAGCATTACCGGATGTATCCCCCGATTTTTCAATGTCGTCACCACCGTAACAGCTTCCGGCTTTACCCGATCCGCAATAGAAAAGGCAGCAAGAAGAGTGTTATAAGTTGCCAAAAATACTACTGTACCATGACTTGCCATTTCTGTGGCTTGTTTTATTCCCATAACCTGAAATTCCTTTAACAAGCGAACATTACCAATTAAGTAATTATCGTCATCAACTTCAGCAGTTGCTCCATAGCCGGGCAATGCTGCAAAAGCAGCTGTACGAGGCAGGGAAAGCTTTTTCTCAGTCGCAGCAGCAACGATCGCTTTCCCAATCGGGTGTTCACTGGCCTGTTCCAGGGCGGCCGCAATTGCCAGAACCTGATCTACTGTCATGGAAGGATCAAAAACAGTAATTTCTTCCAACTCAATTTTTCCTTGAGTCAAGGTTCCAGTTTTATCAAAAATTAAGGTTTGAATTTTTGCTGTACACTCTAATGCGGCGCCGCTTTTGATCAGCACTCCTGCTGTTGCACCACGGCCAATTCCAACAATCAGAGCGGTGGGTGTCGCCAATCCTAATGCGCAGGGACATGCCACAACCAGAACTGCTAAACCGAAAGAAAGTGCCTGTGCCATCCCTGCCCCTGCAATCAACCAGGCAGAAAAAGTGACAATCCCAAGGCAAAGAACAACAGGAACAAATACAGCGCTGACCTGATCGGCAAGCCGTGCAATCGGCGGACGACTTCCCTGTGCATCTTCAAGCAAACGGACAATACCGGCTAAAACCGTTTTATCACCGACCTCCTGCGCTTGATACAAAAAACTTCCATTTGTATTCAGAGATGCCGCAACAACACGGGCTCCCGGTTCTTTTTCGACGGGAATGGATTCTCCAGTCAACATAGATTCATCCAACGCGCTCATGCCCTCCGTAATTATGCCGTCAGCGGGAAGTCTTTCTCCTGGGCGAATGCGAATGATATCGCCCGAGCGCAGCTCAGAAACAGGAATAGTCTCCTCTTTCCCCTGACGCACTACTGTTGCAGTCTTGGGAACCAGCTGAATCAAGCTGCGAATGGCTGCGGAAGTTTTTCTTTTTGCGCCGGCTTCAAGCAAACGGCCCAACAAAATCAAAGTAACAATCATCCCTGCAGTATCAAAATAAAGGTGTGACTCCCCGGAAACAAGAAGGTAGACACTATAAGCG
>CALGPR010000202.1 GCA_937960425.1 uncultured Lentisphaeria bacterium | reverse complement strand
AGCAGCGGCAGACCAAGCCCTTTGAAGTCATGGGCAATTTTCACAACAAGACGTAAATTTGCCTTGATCAGAGTCGCACGTGCTTCCTCGTGGGCCAGATCATCCTGCCCATGGATCGCATCTGCCAGTTCGGCTTCTTCCTTTTTGCTGACGAGGGAAATCTGACCGATTTCCTCCATGTAAACTTTCATCGTATCATTCTTGGAGCCAGCACCAACCTTGGATTCAAGTGCGTTTTTACGGGCAAGTTCTTTTTCCTGCTTGGTTTTGGGCTTCGCTATCGAAGAAGAACCATCTTTGCGTCTGGTTTTTGCCACACGCCTACTTCCCGCGGGGGAAGCCGAAACTTCTGAATCCGGGGAAAAACTCTCCGATACGTTATTTTCTTCCGCCATGTTACTGCCCTTCTGATGGTTCATTTCGCCAGGAAACGGGAAAAAAGCCTTTTTTTCCCTGCTGCTGCTGTACAAAATGCACGCTCAAAGTATATTAAAGTACAATGCTATAAAAAAGGCAAAAAAATGCCTTTTACTTTTTTGTCAAATAATACTATAGAACAAACAAGTTCTTTTGTCAAGTCCGATTGTATGGATTATCGTCATAAAATAACGGATTTTTTACGTCTCGGCGCCTACTCCGGGGTGGCTGCCCCAGTTACCCTGGGGACATTGGCTCCGGTTACACTGCGGGCAGCCGGCAATGCCCCGCTCATTCTGGCGATTGTTCCGACGGCAGAAGCTGCGGCACGCCTGAGCGCGGATCTGGATTTCTTCGCAGCAATGCTGAACCGTCCAGATGAGTCAATCCTCCTGCCGGAAACCTCAGAAGCTGATTTTGCTGTACGCAGGAATCCAATATTATACAATTTGCTCAACGGCACTTCTCCGCGTTTTCTGATCGCGGCAGTGCAGTCGGCATGTGCGCCCGCGCCAAGTCGTGCAGAATTGGAGAAATGTGATTTTCTCCTTTCCCCGGGAAAATGTCCTTCTTTCGGTCATCTGCTTGAAACTCTTGTTGCCATGGATTATGACGATGAATATGAAGTGCGGATTCCCGGAGAGTTTGCCCGGCGAGGCGGTATTATCGACCTTTTTTCCCCAGTAGAAAAGTACCCGGTACGTCTGGAGTTCTGGGGAGAAGAACTGGAATCGATGCGCAGTTTTGATCCGGAAACCCAACGCAGCACTGGTACAGTCAAATCCTATCGAGTAACCGGCAAAGGGACAGTTTCTTCTATTGCAAACGCGATGGCGGAAACCTCGTCACTTCTGGATTACGCATTGACAGCCGGAGCCAACATCATCGTCTATAACTTTGCTGAATGTCTTGAACTGCTGAAGAAAAAAGGTACAGACCTGCAACTTTTTTCGGAATTACCGGAAAATGCGGCAGCCAGACTCTCCTTGCTCTCTGATGGAGCTGCACCGGGAAAAAAACACTGTATCCCGCCAGGATGCTTTCCTGCTTTTGCGCACTTTGAAAAATTGCTCTCCGATGAAGCCATGACCCGGGGGGCGCTGGAACTGATCCGCAGGCAAACAGCTTCCCAGCTGCGGCAATGGATCGAAGGAGGCGCACAAATCACCATTCTTTCAGCACACGCAGCCAATCCTGCTCATATTTATGAATATTTCAAACATTACGAACTTGACAGGACTGCCTTGACGGTGGAAGAAGGCGATATTCCCTGCGGATTGTATTTCCCGGACTGCCGTTTTGTTCTGCTGGCAGAACGAGAGCTTTCGGGAGCGGATTTGTTTCGCAAATCTGTGCCGCATGCCCTTCCGGCGGCCCGCACAGAATCGCTTCGCAGCGCAGATCCTGATGCCGAGTTGGATGTCGGCGATTATGTTGTCCACATTGACCACGGGATCGGAATTTTCCGCGGCGTGACTACCCTCGATACGCGCGGAGTAAAACGAGAAGTCATTGCCATCGAATACGCGGATCAGGCCTTGCTGTATGTTCCCGTCTATCAGGCAAATCTGGTAACCCGTTACATTGGCTCTGCCGGCAAAGCCGTATTGCATCGGCTCAATGGGACAAAGTGGAAACGCGATCGTGCCGGAACGGTAAAAGCGGTGCGCGATTACGCGGCAGATCTTCTTCGAATGCAGGCAGTTCGCCAGACGGTTCCTGCACTGAAACTGCCCTCACCAGACGCTGAGTTTGAAGAATTTGTGCGTGCCTTCCGCTTTTCCGATACTCCTGACCAAACTCGGGCGACGGCAGAAATTCTCCGCGATCTTTCCGGAGATCATCCGATGGATCGGCTGTTGTGCGGTGACGTCGGCTACGGTAAAACAGAAGTAGCAATGCGGGCAGCATATCATCTGGTTGCGCACGGATACCAAGTGGCAGTACTGGTTCCGACGACGGTTCTGGCACAACAGCATTTTTACAGCTTTCGGGAGCGATTCGCCGAATACCCGTATACCGTGGAAATGTTGTCCCGCTTCAGAACCGGCGAGGAACAACGGGAAATCTTACGCAAGCTCGCGACTGGCGGAATTGATATTCTGATTGGTACGCATAGGCTTTGTCAGACCGATGTTGTTTTCAGTAATCTTGGGTTAGTCATTGTTGACGAAGAACAGCGTTTCGGTGTCAAACACAAGGAATTTATCCGGCGGTTACGTTCCTGCGTACATGTTTTGACCATGAGTGCCACCCCGATTCCTCGAACATTATATATGGCCATGGCCGGTGCACGTGACTTGTCTACGATCATGACAGCCCCTACACGGCGAGTCCCAGTACGAACCATCATGGTGCCCGAGGGCAGTCCGGAAGCACTGGACGCGATCCGGCGCGAAGTTGCCCGTAACGGCCAGGTTTTTTACCTGCACAATCGAGTTCGCTCCATTGAAGA
>CALGPR010000201.1 GCA_937960425.1 uncultured Lentisphaeria bacterium | reverse complement strand
GAGTTTTCTCGGGGCGGAAATTCGATCATGGGAAGCAGTTGGAAATATCCCGAAAATTGATGAACTTGCTCCATTTTGACTGGTCTCGCGGCACTCTCGCAGAATCCCTTCATCCTTTTACGACAACTCTTGGAACAAATGATGTCCGCATTACAACCAATATCCGATCGGGAGATTTAAGTTGTATCTGGTCGGTGTTACATGAGACCGGCCATGCTTTATATGATCAGCATGTTCTGGCTCTTTTCCCAGATCGGCCGCGCGGAGTAATGACATCGCTGGCCTTACATGAAGCGCAATCACGGATGTGGGAGAATATTTTTGGCCGAAGTGAAGGGTTTCTACGTTATCTGTACCGGTTGTTACGCGATACTTTCGGCGCGGAATTATCCGGCATAACAGAAGAGGCATTTTTATCGGAAATGTTGCGGGTTACGCCGGGGGCAATTCGGATTGACGCTGATGAAGCGACGTACAATCTGCACATTATGTTGCGGATGGAGTTAGAGATTGCGCTGCTGAAGCAGGAGATTTCTGTGCAGGATCTTCCCGGGATTTGGCGGGAAAAAATGCGGCAATACCTCGGAATTGAGATTTCCAGTGACCGGGAAGGGGTATTACAGGACGTTCATTGGGCATGTGGCTCGATTGGTTATTTTCCAAACTATGCTCTCGGAAATTTAATTTCTGTCCAGTATTTTGAAAAAGCCAGGGAAGAAATACCGGATCTGGAAAATGATTTTGCGAAGGGAGACACCAGCAGATTGCTGGGATGGCTTCAGAGTCATGTGTACAAAGAAGGACAAAGCGCAGATGCGCTGACGGTTGTGAAACGTGCGACAGGAAAGCCGTTGGATCCCGCTTTATATTTGCGTTACCTCGAAAATAAATACGGCCGGAGGTAAGAAAACAATTTTGAGAGAGCTTTATAAAATCATTTACGAAGCAATTTCCAGCATCCGGGAGCTTCCCCAGATACTGATGTGGCAGATTTCGTTGTTCGAGTGAAGCGCAAAGACACAGGAGGAACACAGCTTTGTTTTTCCGGCGCGACGCGCTGTTTCTTCCATCCCCGCAAAGACTGGAGCGAGGCATTTTTCCGGTCTTGCAGAAATCTGAAAGATTTCCAGGCTTCGTTCAGGGGAAAACTCTTTGCAAAGTAATTTGTCGTTTATGCAAAAGTTAGATGCGAGAAGGAAAATTTTTTAAGGAAAGGTTCTTTCCTTCTTGCACTCTTCCTTTTCCAACCCTGTTCAAGCGCGCATTGATCCAATTGGTCTATCAATTGGATCAATGCGCGCTTGAAAATTCGACACAGAAGCAAGACAAAAATGCCCGCATCACTTTCCCGATATTGATTGCTGCACAAAGATCACATTCAGTTCGCCTCCTAAATTGTCGCGCAGTTGGTTGCGATCTTATTTTACCATGTCCGGTCTCCGGTCCAATATCTGACTGCCGATTCCACCATCAGCAGAGAGCACGCGAATTCGTTTTCGAAATCGATTCGCGATTTGAACATTGTACTTGCCTTCATAGAAAAAAAACATCCCAAGAACGTTTTCAGTTGTTTTATCGCTTTTCCCTTCGCCTGAACCGATTGACTTCGGCATAACTGCTTGGGTGGCACAAACCCTTTTCCTCCCGTTCGTGAGTTTTCTGCAACTGAATCCCATTTTTACGTGCGGATTTTACCAGACGTTCACGCAAACGATCATAAAGTCGGACATTTGTCGGATCGTGAGTGGATTTTTCCTGTACGGTGCTGTCGGCATTTATACGGAACAGTTCTGATTTTTTTAATGAAACTTTCACGAGGTTCCGTTTTCAGAGTTTTTTCAAGCATTTTTTCTACACCGCTCTGGGCAAGTTTTTGCGTCAGCGCGGTATTGTCGACGGATCACTCGGATATTCATATTTAAAATAAATTCAACCGGTAAAATACTGGAAGTAAAGGATTTTTAAGCAATTCATCAAGAACGGCTTCGTCGCTCATGCCATTGGCGTACTTGAGATCATGCAACGCAATCACCAAACGGACCGAAAGGAAGACCGTATCTGCGCAAAAGCTTGCTGACAAACTACGTGTCCCCCCACGTTTAAACTTTTCAAGCCAATTACTGTATCTACGCAAAAGCTTGCCGACAAACCCGTCTTCAAAACGTTGTCAGTCATTGCATCGGCAAGTGTTACTATCGCATAACGTGAGGAAAAACAATATCATGCAACAAGAGGGGTTGAATAGATCGCTTTAACCCTTGAGCGTATCTTTCTTTACTCTTTGTCTTCATTTTGCAAGATTTCTTCCGTTTCAAACTGCTTTTCTTGCGATAATATGCCAGTAATCATCAAATTTTTTCTATTGACAATCAATGGGTTGGAGAATTTTTTACAATCGACTGATTACTTTCCCAGCTGCTATACCAACGCTTCCCCGTGAACGGATACCTCAGAACAAATGATACGAACG
>CALGPR010000200.1 GCA_937960425.1 uncultured Lentisphaeria bacterium | reverse complement strand
CAAAGTCCCATTTATGGCAATAGAATGCGAGATTGGCAATTCCGGAGATTGAGACAGTAATTTTGCCGCATGATAAACTCCAAGCGACCACGCAACTATTTCGATTTCCCGATAAGCCGACAAATCAGGCAATGGTGCCAAGTCAGTATAATTGCTGATCAGGAGCAAATCACAATCCGATTCAAGCCGTTCACCTTCCGGACACATTCCCCATCCGGAAAAAAATATCCGAAGTTTGTTTTGGTCATTAAACGGTTTGCGGCGGAAAAGAAAATCCATTGTCTAAAGAGCCTTAATTAACTGTTCAATCTCTTCGTTAGAAACGGCAGCAGAAAGGGAAAAACGCAGTCTCGCTGTTCCAGCAGGAACTGTCGGCGGCCTGATGGCAAAAACCAGCATTCCATTTTTGCGTAATTCTTCCGCTTTTTTTAAAGCTGCTTCATTCGAACCTATCACCATGGGGACAATGTGGCTGTCTCCCGTAAGCGGATATCCTTTTTCTTGCAAAGCGGTACGCAATTTTTGAGAAATTTCCCTCAAATGACGCCTCCGATCCGTCATTAACGGAAGTTTATCGACAATAAACGCGCTCCATGCCGTAACAACAGGAGGCAACGCCGTCGTAAAAATAAACGGACGCATGGTATTGATCAAGTACGCTCTCGCAGTTTGTGACAAAATTACATAACTTCCTGTTGAACCAATTGCTTTGCCAAACGTTCCAATCAGGAAATCAACTTGATCCGACAACCCGAGTTCTTCTGCCAACCCTGCTCCTGTTTTGCCACGGACACCAACGCCATGCGCTTCGTCTACAAGCAGGACTGCATGATACCGTTCTTTTAATTCTACGATTGTCTTCAAGTCAGCGGCGTCTCCATCCATACTGAAGATCGATTCCGTGATAATAAAAATATTTTTGATTCCTGCATCTGCACGAGCCTCTTTGAGGATGGCTTCGAGATGATTCATATCATTGTGCCGGAATCGCCGATGCGGTGCAGAAGATAATTTTAATCCGTCAATAATACTGGCGTGATTCAATTTATCGGATACGATCAAATCCTCTTTTTTGGAAAGTGCCGGCAGAATCCCAATGTTGGCATGATATCCGCTGTTAAATACCAGGGCAGCCCGGTTCCCCCCATAAAGACGGATTAATTTCTCCTCAAGATTTTTATATAACGGGTGATTTCCGGTTAAAAGACGACTACTGCTGCTCGATAAACGCAGCGCAGGGTCTTGATAATTTCCATCAAAAGAAGCGTAAAATTTTTCCTGTAACAAACGGTCTCCAGCGATTCCGAGATAATCATTTCCAGAGAGGTTCAATAATATTTTCCCGTTGCAGTTTGCACAAGATTCTGCCGGTGCATCAGTTGCCGTTTCGCGCAGAGTCCGGAACTGCCCGGTTGCACGAAGCTGTTCCAAAGTTGCTTCCATTTGTTCTGCAAAGGTCATGTTTATGCCTCTTGGGTGCGTGTGGAAAAATTTTTCAGTTCCGTCATAAATTTTTCATCTTCTTCGACACTGCGGCCTCGCGTGGTTAAGTAGCCGCCGGTCATCAGGGCATTGAGTCCAGACAACATCAATAATCCCTGGAAATCCTTCATTCTGGTTTCCCGTCCGGCAGCAAACTTGATCTGCATGGAAGGATTGATGAGCCGTATGATTGCAAATGCTTTTGCCGCATCGGCTGCACTCAGAGGCGGAACATGTTCTACTGGTGTTCCTGGAATGGGCAACAATACATTTAAGGGCATACCTTCCACACCAAGTTCCCGTACTGCAATTGCCATATCAATCCGGTCTTCCCAACTTTCCCCAAGTCCCAGGATTCCCCCGGTACAGTTTTCCATTCCCGCTTCTTTTAAATACTTGATTGTTTGAATTTTATCTTCAATATTGTGGGTGGTGGCAATCAATTCCCGGTATCGTGCCGGATTGGTTTGAAGATTCATATTGTAGCGGTCAGCGTGATGTTCCACCAGCAGTTTTGCTGTTTCCCGGCTCAGAATCCCCAGAGAAACGCAAAGTTTCATGTCCGGAAATGCTGCGTGCAAGGCATCAA
>CALGPR010000199.1 GCA_937960425.1 uncultured Lentisphaeria bacterium | reverse complement strand
ATTGAACGCAGTGAGGGCCTTTCGGTAAAATGTTCCCCGCTGGTCAGGAAATTTTCCGGCCCGCAGGCGCCGTCTACAGCAGGAAATTGGTGCAGTGGTCCGAATATATTGATCCGGCTGGGAGCAATTTCCAATATTGCTTCCACAGCAGTTTCAGGAATTTGCAAGTATATTTCCTGCGGCTGGCAGATCAGAGGATACTTTTTGTCGTGAACGTAAAAAACTTCACCGGTTGCGTCAAGTTCCGGTAGCGTAAAGCGGCAGAATTTTCCCCGGGATTCCAGGGGAAGCGGTAATTTCAACCGAATCAGCCCGCCGTAATTGGCTAAACCAGCTTTGCTCCAGTCGCCCGGTTCCAGCATTGCAGGGAGTGTTCCAATAGTCGGACAGGCATGGTTAGAATAAACTCCGAAGTCTCCAAGCAGATAAACGGCTTCCAGATTGTCAGTTGCGGCATAATTCGTAAACAGCTCAAGGTAATTCATGCCTTTCCGTAATTCTGCGGCTGGCAATTCCAGAATGTCAAAGGCGTGATCCACCCAGAAATCATGCTCATGTTTTTTTACGGGAACCTCTATTCCGTTGAGGCGGATCTGGAATTTTGCGGAGTCTTCGATTGCCAGCCGAACGGCCGGCGGAAGGACTGCGCATTCGAAAGAAAATTCGAGCGCGACGGCAATCGTTTGATGTGGTTTCCCCGCCATCTGCTTCGCGACCAGATATGGTTGAAGCATATCTCCGCCACGATAGGAAACTCCCAGTTTTTCCCGAACCCGTCTGTCTGCCTGAAGGATATACATCAGCGGCGAGTACTCGGCTTCATCAGCAATTTTGACGCGAACCATGTCGAGTAACGCTGCATTCGGTTCTCCCAGTTCATAGGAATACGGCCCTTTCAGAAAGAAACGCTGTAATTCGCGGTGCACCTGGGGCATTGGCAGGTCACTTCCATTTTTTGTTGTTACAATAAACTTCCATTCTCCCGGAGCAAAATTGAAAGTAACTGCGGCAACTTTTTTCCCCGCCGGAGTACGGTTTCCGGTCAACATGTCCCAAATTTCCACATCGGCAGGTTCTGGCAGAGTCAGAGTGACGCGATTCATGGCATCTGCCAGACGGGTATTGAGTGCTGCAAAGAGCATTCCATCCTGAAATTTACGAGTTTGGACAAAAATTCCTTCCGGGGCGGCTTCACCGACAGTGCGCCAAATTCCGTAAAAACGAATGTTGGGAGTAACAGCATCAGGAAGTTCTGCAGGAGTGCAGATACGAATCGCTCCAGCCGCTTTGGAAAGAATTTCCACCGCATCAGAAGGCATAGCGTCCAGATAGGCTGGGACATCTCCAGAATAGATTACCCTGCCTCCCTGTTGCTGGAATTTCCGCAACAATTCCCATGTTGTAGAACGCATTGTTTCCATGCCCGATACAACGACAACTTTGTAGGCGGCTTGATTGATGATGAAGCGCGGGCCTGCATCGGTTTGTTCGATGCGACCAGTCTCTGCAATCAGCCCTTCATCGCCGTAATCAAAGTCGATTTGGGCGTTTTGTAAAGCAAAGAAAGTGTCCCGGTAAATGGATTCCAATTCGACTATACGTGGATTGATTGCGCACAAATTCCGCGACCATCCCGGATAGAACTGGCACCATAAACTTTCAACCGGATTGATTACCAGAACATCCGCGACAGGTTCGCCCGCACTCAGGACTTCTGCTGCGCGAGCAAAGTAACGCTCAAGATAATGGTACATGCCACAATAACTGGATTGATAGAAAATAGAGGCAGGGTAGTCCCGTTTTGCTTCTCCGCGCATACTGTACCAGGAGATATGGTGGCAGCGACGGTTGATCCCGAAAAGTGCCTGCCAGTCTCCAATGGTTTTGTGTTTCTGCAAAGGAAGATTCCATCCCGTCGCTCCGTACATTTCGCTTAAAAGCAATTTTTTGCCGTATTGCCTTCCGACGGATTGCAACTGCTTTGCTGCCCAGAAACAGCTGTTGTGTTCACAAAGGTTGTCGATCCCGGGAATATCCATATAGGGGTAATAGCGCATCATGGAGCCGGACATGGCGCATTGCGCCGTCAGAGAGTCTTCGTGCAGAATATGGCCGGTCAGTTTGAGATTGTGCCTGCGGCAGTAGTCATAACAGGGAATGGCGTAATTTTCCAGAAAGAGATGTTGTAAAAGTTCGGTATAATGAAATTTGAGCTGAGAGACTGTTTTCCCCTCAAGTTGGAGGAAAAGTTCGGGCAATCTGCCTGCCAGCTCATAGCCGAAACGGGAGCGAAATTCTTCAAAAAGTTTTGGGGTGTAAGGTAGCCGCCACATGCCGTCAGGACTTTCAATTCCGAATCCGTCCAGCAACGCGCCACGGTGCGGTTCATCCGTAAAAATCCCGACAATGGAAGATCCAATACGTTTTCCGCATTTTTCAAGATAGCGGTCATGTGTCAGTTTTAGAAATTCGAGCGTCGGTTCAATGGCCAGCGTATCAATATAAGTCGCCCCGTTATAAAAATTTCCAAGCGGCATTTCGACGACTTCAAAGAGTAAAATCTGTTTATCCTGATAGGTCTGCGGATCCGTTGTCATCGAGATTGGCTCAAGCTCTGTACAGACAAATCCAGAAAGTTTGCAGCTGTATAGTTCAAGGGCATTGATTGCCTGTTCCATTTGAAAATCATGTCCGGGTATAATTGTCAGACGGATGGATTTCATTCGGTTTTCCGGTTTTGACGAGACAATGCCACCGACAGTACCGCTGGGCCAGCGATCTTCGTCGTAAAGAAAACTTTCCATTCCGATCTTTTCTGCTTCGTCGGCACAGCGATTGATGAGAGCAAACCATTCCTCGCTGAGATATTCTGTGAGTAATCCCGTCCGGGAGTGCATGAAGAAGCCACGCATTCCCATCTTTTGGAACTGGTGGATCTGGCGAATCAGTTCATTGCCGTCGAGTTTGTCATTCCAGGCCCAGAATGGCAGGCCGGTAGGTTCCGCCAAGTCATTATCGAAGCGGACTCGTAATTCAGAAAGGGTAGTGTCCATAATCAAAAATCTCTTTTTCGTGTTCAAAATCCGAAGACTCTTTGTTTGAGGAAGAGTAACACCGGAGTGTGCCGGCGGTGTCGAACCGGCATTGCAAACGCTGGAAGCTGTAACAAATTGTGTACTCCAAGTCTACTTAAAAAGTGCAGAGTTCCATCAGGCGGCCCAGCATGATTCCCATGATTGAGCCGGAAATGAATCCGAGCATAGCCATCAGTACTCCAACCGGGATCATTGCCGGAGCGTAAGCTGCGGAAATCACTGTGGCACTGGCAACTCCACCGATATTGGCAAGGGAGGACAAAATGCAACTGAAGAAATCCAGTTTGAAAAGTTTTGCCCCGAAAACCATGATGAATGCGTGGATTGCCAGTACGAAAATTCCGACCAGGATGAAGAATGCCGCATCAGCAATGATCCGTAAATCGACTGCCGCGCCAAGAATTGCAATCAGCAGATAGAGCATGGAATTGGATAGTTCCAGACTGCCGGGCATTTTTCCAATCGGAGTCATGGCGAAGATCAGGGCAAAAACTGTAACCAGAATGACAGTCCATGTTCCTTCGGAGATTATCGACGTTGCCGGGAGCATCGTGGCAAGATATTGGCAGACAGCAGATGCCGCCAATCCCAACCCGCAAAGAAAGATCATATCGGTAAAAGAAATTCCTTTGGCATTGTGTTGCCGATGTTCTTCTTCAAACTGAGCTGTAATTGTGTCCAATTTGCCGGCATCTGCTTTGGTCCAGAGATTGATTTTTTTGACAGATGGCAGCAGCCATAACGCGAGCATCAGCCACAGGGAATAGTATACGGTATCCATCAGAAGCGGGGCCGCCATTGCCGAATCGGGAATATCGAGTGCTTTTTGAATTGCCACCATATTGTTTCCCCCGCCAATCCAGCTGCCGCAGAGTGCCGCCAGAGATCCCCATTGGTAGTTGAGCTGTTTTTGAAAAATAACATAGGTGACAAAGAAACCGATGGCAATACTGAATGCTCCAAGATAAAAGGTAAAAAGCAATCTCCAGCCCATACGCAGGATTTGTTTCAGATTGGCTTTGAGAAGAATCAGGAAAAGCATTGCGGGGGTCAGATGATCTTTGAAGGCTGACGCCGTTGCTTTAATTGCCGGGCTGTTTGCATCCCACAGATGGAAGGTTCCATAGAACATGGCGACCAGATACAGGCAGACCACAGCAGGGATATAATCAAAAAATTTCCAATGAGTTTTCACTTCCAGAAACTTTAAGGTACCGGCAGTAAACATGAGAAGTGCGATGTAAGTAAATCCATTTTCAATCAGGTAATGATCCATTTTGTTTTTTGGCTCTCCATGGAAATAAGTTACTGAAAAATCTGCATTCAATCTATTACGCGGTCAGCGTATTTTGTGGGAAAAAACTCAGTGAATATATCCCTGTAAAGTTGTAAATGCAAGAGAAGCAAGGTTCGCCGGAAAGACTTCAGGTCAAAAAAGATCGATTTTCTTTTAAAAATTCTTATTCTGAAAAAAAGATTTTTGCCGAGGAAACAGAAAATTCGGAAAATAAAAGCGTATTTTTTTTCAGGTTCCCTTGAAGAA
>CALGPR010000198.1 GCA_937960425.1 uncultured Lentisphaeria bacterium | reverse complement strand
CTGCTTCAGGAATTTGAAAGAAATACCGATCAGCAGGCAGGGACAAGATTGCTGCGACCTCTCCGCTTTCCTCTTCCAGTGCAAAGCGGTTGACATAATATGCTGGATCGTCTCCGGGAAACATGGTGCGCAAAATTCGATATTCCGGAACCGTCATTTTTTCGGGATTCCCTATAGCGCTGCAAAGAGCGGCAATACTGCCGTTTTCCTCCGAAACCTTCGCTTTGCGGGCCATGGTAGCAATCGCATCATTGACTGGCGTTCCGAATTGGCGTCCTTCTGGATAAAAATTCAACTCTTCTGGAGAAAATTTTTCATCATCCTGCTGTTCCTGCCATACTCCGGAAGTTCCGAAAACTCGATTCAGATGCTTTACCGCCAGTTTTCGATGCCGCGGAGAATAACCGTGGTCGCCCTGTGCTTCCTCCAAAATAATTTTTTCGGGACAATTACTTGCCAGGAAAAGTTCCTGCAATTCCTGATAAGCCTCTCGCGTACCGCGAAGATCAAAAAAATCATTATCCTGCGATAAAATCACCACTTCTGAATAAGGCACACAGGGAACCAGTAAATCGCCGATTTCCAGTAATTCCCGAAGCATCCCGGGAATAATCTGTTCAGAATCGACTGCATTTTCATTTTCGATATTGTGTTCCATGGTGGTAATATAGCAGCTGGGCATGACTAATTCGGGGCGGCGATCCAAGGCAGCAGTCAATGCGGTTTGGGTTCCTCCTCCCGAGGTTCCAGTAATCGCTATTTTTTCTTTTGCCACTTCTTTACGGGAGACAATGTAGTCGATACAACGTTTCCCATCTGCAGCCATCCATGCCGCAAGATTTTGGCCAAGCAGCGTCAATTTCGACCCGAATTGCAAATGTTCATACACTGCGCCTGTCGGGACAATCCCACTGGGGTCAGCCTTCCAATACTCCCGTCTTTCCCCTTGTCCCAGAGGATCGACAACCAGTGTGGCAAAGCCGGCACGGGCAAATTCAAATCCGATGCACTGGTACCCGATTTTTCCATCCGCGGTATGGCCGCAGAATACCACAACTCCCGGTAATGGTTCGGTAAAGTTTTCTGGTAAGTAAAAGTTGGCAGTAATCCACTCATTTTCGCGACCGGAAAACCGCACACGTTCAACCATGATACCATTGCGAACGACCCAACCACGGCTTTCTGCCTGCAACTCTGTCATTGGCGGTGCATTCCCCAATAACTTGCGCCATTTTTCAGTTACTTCAGCAACATAATCCGCTGCCCCGTGTTCTCTGTTCAAAATGACAGCGCGATGTTCGCGACGTAACTTTGCCAATTCCCGGACAGTCTGAAGTTCCCGAGTCTGAACCATATTCCCGTATCCGGAAAGTAAATTTTCACCAGTTCCGGCAACAACGGAACTGAATAACGCCCAGCAGACTGCCGCGGAACAAAATTTCCGGCCGGTTTT
>CALGPR010000197.1 GCA_937960425.1 uncultured Lentisphaeria bacterium | reverse complement strand
ATATAAAGGGTTCCGACTGCCAGAGAACTGAAAATACAAATTCTGCGTTTTCATTCACCGACAAACTTGAAAGATTGAAACTTTTCCAGTTGTTTTTTTAATATCATTTGCATCGTCAAGACACGACTGATATTTTCAAAGATGTTGACAACAAAGGATACCGTTATGATCTTATTCCTCCTTTTTCGACGCCGGTTCAGCGATACTTTCGCAACAAATGGACGAATATTTGTATATTTCGTGGCCGTTTTTTTTCTTTTTACCGGGCGATCTCAAGCGCAAATTTCACAACCTGTTTCCGGTTTCGATGGAAAAGAAGTTACTTGGGAAATTACGGAACAATCTGTTGAAAACGAATACACTCTTTATCGTATCACTTACCTGTCGCCAACGCCTCAGGAATTTTTGAATGCTGAAGGAGTCGCCTATTATTACCGACCCAACAATCTTTCTCCAGATTCTCCCCGTCCTGGAGTAATTTGTCTGCATATCCTTGGCGGCGACGGTTCTTTGACCCGGACAATTGCATCTTATCTTGCAATCCAGGGAATTCCATCTTTGATGGTCATCATGCCCTGGTTCGGAGAACGAGCTCCTGCGGGAGGACGCAGGAATATGAACGTCGCGGCCTTGATTGGTGCATTAAGGCAAACTCCCGGCGATATCCGACGGGCAATCGATATTTTTGCACAAATGCCGGGAGTTGACTCCCAGAAAATCGGATTAATGGGCACCAGCATGGGTGCAATATTCGGAGCTACCGTCAGTGGCATGGACGAACGGATTCAAAAAGCGTTTTTTCTGCTCGGTGGGGGTGATTTAAATTTTATTCTGGAGCAGCCGACCCGCGAGGCTGGGGGATTCCGGAAAGCAATGGAAAAAGCGTCAAACGCTGAAAAAAGAGAATTTCAAAAAGTTCTCTCTGAAATTGATCCTCTGAATTATGCAGGTAATTTGCGGGAACGCGCCCAAACAAGAAAAATTGTTATGGTCAATGCTAAGGACGATGCCGTTATTCCTCCTTCTGCAACACAAAAACTGGCGGATGCGATGGGACTCCCGGAAACTCAGCGGATCTGGTTACCTGATGCAGGGCATTATTCGGCACTGACATTTCTTCCGGATATTCTGGTTCAGCTTCGCGATTTCTTCAAGGATGAAACCGTTCTTCCAGTCTCCTCAGTGCCGGAAAAAAGAATTGAGTCAATCCTTTTCGGCCAGCTTGCACGACTTTGTGATTTCCAGCCAGGTACCCATATTAAACTGGAATTTGAAGGCATTATAGCCAATCAGAAACAATGCCGGGGAACTCTTTCCCTGCGGCGTGGAGACGGCAATCGATTCAAGATAGAAGTACATCTCATCAACGTTCCTATTCCTATTCAAAAGTTTTCATTGGGGCGGGATGACCACGGGATACTCTGGTGTTCTGGAACCCGTGATATCGCGGTTTATGGCAGTGAAAACCTTGTCAATGAACCGGCAAATGAATCTGCTCTGCCACAAGCGATTCTGTTTTCCCATTTGCAGAATTTTTTCAGTAATATTTTCCGAATCGTCGCCAAAAATCCATCTTTAGTGAAACAATTTGCCAAACTCTCAACCAATCAAAAAGATTGCCTTATTCTGGAACTGGCCAAATCCAGAATTTTCCTGCAATTCCAGCTCAATGCGACAGGAACGTATCCGGAAAAACTGACAATTAAAGTCAAAGGATTTTCCGGAAC
>CALGPR010000196.1 GCA_937960425.1 uncultured Lentisphaeria bacterium | reverse complement strand
GCTTGCTTGCTTGCGGCGGATACCGGACTCACAGACAGTGCGGGCACTGGAATGCTAAACGGCCTCCGGATCGCGGTTGTTACTGTCTGCATTTCCATAATCGGTAACCTTGTTTATTTTTTATAAGTCTGTCGATTTCCCGATTGCGGCGGCGAAACCCAACAATGCCTGGAAACATTCTAAAGAACCGAACGCTTCCAAACACTACGTTGAAGGCCCCGCCAAGAGCCCGCTATCATCATGCCGGAAAGCGCCCGGTAAGATGTAAAGACACAATCTCACCGGATACATTTCACCTAAGATGATAGCAAATGACTTTTTTAAACTTGGCGGGTTTTCAACGTATTTGCTGAAATATAACGGTTGTCAAATAACACATATCCCATAGGAGAACAATCCCATGAAATATCATTTGTAATATATACTTTTTGCCGGGAAAAATCAAATAAAAATCATCGTATATATATGAAATTCCACAGATTATCAATTTCAGGAAATCGCAGTTGAAACCAGCTTGCCTCCGGAAGTCAAAGAGGAGGCTTTCCCGCTGGAAGACGCACAATGATAGACTATTCTTTTGCTCCTTCGGTATCGAAGCAAAGCCTTTCTCCGTGTCTTTGGAGAGCACCGAATCATTGAACGATCACCGCTCGACTTCGACGCGTACGGATAAGATGTTGACTTCGAGAGCGCGAAAGTCCGGGAGTTCCAGATGGGGCAGCTGGGCCATCGGGAAGAGGTGCAGCTGTACGCGGCGGCAAAGCGCGCCAAAGAACACGGTTCAAATCTGCCTGAGATGTTCAGCTTTGCCTGGCAAATTTTCTTTTCTTCAGTTATATATGCGGTATAATTACTTTAGTTCCAGCCCCTCAAGCAACGGAAGGAGGATATGATACAACCGAAATTCTCGATACGAAATCGTTTTCAGGTTTTACAGAAGAGCTATACGTAAATGAACAACAAAGGCAATGTCCCGTCTGCCGCCAAACCGGTCAGAGACCTGCGTGATTTCATTCTCCGCAGTTGTTTTTTCCTGAAATCATTGTATATTGACGTACATAAAGGTGTTTTAATGAAAACAACAAATACTAAAAAAGTAACTCTGCCCAACGGCGAAGTCATTCCTGTTATCTTTTCCGCCGAATCAGAACATTCAGCGGGTATGTTACTGTTGCGTAAAGTTGCAGCCAAAGCAGGTGCGCGGGCCGTACAGGAAGCCTTTTCCCGCGGTGTTTCGGTGACTGTCGCCAAAAACGGTAAAATTGTAAAGATTCCCCCTGATGGCACCGAAAGTATCATCGGAGTCCTGTAAAATCATGACACCACGACTAAGAATGCTTGCCGGGCCGAATGGTTCCGGAAAATCCACTTTGGCCCGGCAGTTAACTTCGAACTATGCGGTCAATCTGTATAAGTTTCTGAATGCCGATTTGTTTTTTGCGGAGATTTCCGTAAGAAGGCTGTGTTGTCATCGGAACGATGCCTCAGACAAGATGAAGATGTTATACCATCCCTGGAACGCATTGAGACTGTAACTGATGCTTCTGACCTGGAAGATGTATATAATACTGAACGCTATTTGTTGTATGTCGCCAGTACCAGAGCGCGTGAGAATCTCTTGATAACTGCTGTTGATCCAGGTTCTGAATTTTTAGATGATTTGATGGCAAAATAATATATAATAAGAAAAACAGAATCATGAAATTATATCATGGAAGCAATGTGGCTGTACAAAAGCCTCAAATTCTGACATCTGACCGGAAGTTGGATTTTGGTACCGGCTTTTATCTGACATCCAGTTTTGAGCAGGCAGAACGTTGGGCTGAATTGACAACAGAACGGCGTAAAACTGGTACTCCAACTATTTCAGTCTATGAATTTGATGAAACAAAATTAGACGAGTTAAAAATTCTCAAGTTTGAAAAAGCAAATAAAAAATGGTTGGATTTTGTTGTCGCCAACAGAGATAACACTATTGACGATCATAAATGGGATATGGTTGTTGGTCCGGTTGCAAATGACAGAACAATGCCGGTGATACGGTTGTTTATTGCAAAAGTATATACAGCCACAGAAACTTTGCGTCGTTTATTGCCCCAAAAATTGCACGATCAATATACGTTCAAGACACAAACCGCCTTGCAGTTTTTGAAATTTCAGGAGGTTATTGAAAAATGAATTTAAAAGATGATATGATCCTGATGCTGGACTATTACGATAAAGAGATTGTCCGTCTGATTTGCAATAAATATGGCTATCCTCAGAAAGAAGCATTGAGAAAATTTCTTGCTTCTGAGACATATCGTATGCTTCGAGATCCACAGCTTGCAATGTGGGAGTTCAGTCCCACTGGAGTTTTTGATATGTGGGAAAGTGAACAAATCACCGGAAATCCAAGAAACTCTCTTTACATAAGGAGGGATTGAAATGAATGAACTTGATAAAGAAATGATATTTTTCATTTATCTGCTGGAAAATTATGCAGCGTACAAAAACTCCAGCGCAGATAAAATTCTGAAAGAATGGGATGATGCCGGGATAACAGATTTCATCTATAATATGTATGAACGTTATCACAGTGAAGAGTTGCAAAACGCTTTTATCGACATAGAATCTTTGCTTGCGGCAAAGAAAAAGTCATTGTAATATACATTCCGGCATTTTGTTCTTGAAGAATGACCTGACCACTTTCCTGCTCCATTCTATTTGCGGTGAATGGCGAAGAAAATAATCAGAGAATATCCGGGCTATTGCCTGCCTTGATCATTTTTCAACCGGTATTCTTCGGCCGCCTGCGCTTTTGAAAAGATACCATGTATAGGTGACAAGCGATTGTCGGAGTAGAAAAGAACTCCT
>CALGPR010000195.1 GCA_937960425.1 uncultured Lentisphaeria bacterium | reverse complement strand
GCCTTGCATTACCCAGTGCCGGGCTTTATATTGCTCCCAATCCAGCATTAAAAGCCATACGCTGCATCCAGCAAGCAGAAGATAAAGGGCATCACGCTGAATAGCTACGGAAAGCTCTATTAATTGAGGATGAAAAGCTGCGATAAGTAAGACAATGACAGCTATTTCTTTTTGCTTACAAACTGTTAAGGCAATTCGATAAAATAAATAACAAGTTGCTGTTCCAAACAGCAGATTCAGGATAATTCCTCCAATTTCTGCCGGAATAGCACAATGTAATGTCAGTAAAAGTAAAAACGGGTACAGCGGCGGAACCCAGAAGCCTGATGTTGAATCAAGCGCTTTGCTCCAATAGCGGTCAACTTCTTCAAAGTCATTACATTGAAACCATAATTCTGCACTTTGAACATAAAGAACGCCATCACGGCTAATTCCTGGTTCAATCCAGTAGGAAAAAATGCGCACCCCCAGTGCAATGGCTATTAGTATTGGAACCAATAATCGTGAATGCAAAATGTTTTGATATAGTCGAAATAGTTTATTCATGAGTTATTTTGCAATGACTGATTTTAAGATTTCTACATATTTTTGAGCTTGAATATCTCGATCATATTGCTTGGCAATATGGTTAAAAGCATTATCTCCCATTTTTTTACATTCTTCCGGATGATCGCGAAAGAATAACAAGCCAGCAACTAATTCTTCACTATTTTCTGGTTCAAATCCTATACCGGCACCTGCATCTAAAACCAACTTTTTAGCAAATCCGTCAACTCCCATTAATATAGGACGGGCACAACCAGCACTTTCAAAAATTTTGGATGGCATAACAGTAGTAAAAAGATCATTTTTCTTTAAGTGAACCAAATTTACATCAGAGGAGGCAACCCAATCTGGAATTTCTTCTTTAGGCAATCGCCCGGTAAAAACAACGTTATTCAAGTTTCTTGATTTTGCTTCTTTCTCCAGAATTTCCCTGTTGGCTCCATCACCAACAAGAACAAAACGAATTGTGTCATCTCCTGCTTTTTTCAATTTTTCCGCAGCATCTAATGCTGTTCCCAAGCCACATGCCATTCCAATTGTACCAATGTAACTGCAAACGAATTTTCCTTCTAAGTGATATCGTTTCAGTAATTCGATATTTTTTTCGCGTGGGTAAAACAGTTTTTTGTCGACGCCATTCATAATCACGGAAATATTTTTTTCTGGCACGTTCCGTTCCCGAAGTTTCTCAACATATCCTTGCCCCACCGTCACAATGTGATTGGCCGAACGATACATCATTCGTTCCATAATACACAATGCTTTTAAAATCGATGAAGGCAACCCTGCATCAACTGCCGACATTGATTCAGGCCAGATATCTCGAATTTCCAATACAAACGGAATGCGCCGTACCCAGTGAAGCAAAACTCCTGCCCACCCGCAAAAAAATTGTGGACTGGTAGCAATAAGAATATCAGGCCGCTTTACAAACAATCCCTGCAATGTTGCGCTGAACATATAAGAAAGGAAGTTTAAAATTCGTCGTACTGTCCCTTTATTCGGGGCAATGTAAGTCCAGACACGAATTACCCGAACACCATCAATTATTTCCGTTTTGCGCCATTGATTGCGATATCCCGGATAAACAATACCATTAGGGACATTGGGTGCACAAGTAATCACGGTAACATCATGTCCGGCGGCGACCCAGCGTTTTGCCAAAGCACTGACGCGCGACGCAGGAGCATTTCCTTCTGGGGTATAATAATGCGTTAAAAATAAAATTTTCATTTCCCAACCTTGATTTGACATTCTAATTGAATCGGAAGCTTACAGTTTAAAGCGGAACCATGAAGAACCTTGCATGGAGTAAGGATTCCAAATTCAAAACTGCATTGGCTGTCTTCAAGTGTCCAGCTGAGCTCTTCCGGCAACGATAACTCAATACAACAATCTTCATAATGCACTCGTGCCAATTTTTCTTGAACAAAATCCGTGCGGCATTCCGGATGCAAATGAAAGAAGAGATCAAGACGATGAGAGCCGGCACCTTCGACTTTATCCGTTATCACAATTGTTTCAGGTTCAACATTCCATTCGCGCGAGACAATCAAGGGCAAGTAGCCGTCATGAGCGGCAAACAGATGATTATGTGTAATTTCCCGCTCGACAATTCTGGCACGCTCAGCTACACGATGCGCCCCCCAAACGTGGGAAGAATTTTGTTCATCAATCGTTAACACATTATGCCCGGCACTGCTGCGTTGTTGCCTGCGCACTTCTCCATCAAGATAAAGCATTGTTCCACTATCAATGATGAAACGTTTCTTTTGATAAAATAACTCAAAGGAAAGAGTATCTGCATGAGCATGTCCCGGCTGATATTCCGGCCCGATTGGTGCTGTATCTGCGACTAAAAGCCAGGGCCCGTTTTCTATCCGTGTATAACCTGTCGCAGGTAAATCAAAAACTGAGCAAGTCTCTGCAACAGAGACGAGTTGCCGGGGATCTAATCGTTTATAATAGTCTTGAAGCTGCCCGGGATCTACAGCAATACCAAACGCTGCATCATTGAATAAAATAATCTGACCATCAGGTCCGGTCATCTTCTCCAGCCAAAGGCTCATGCGCGGTAATATAACGGTCAGATCAGTAAGGGGGACACCGATATTTTTTAAATCAAGTAAATCCTCGAAAATAATGCTGTGGTACATTGCTGAACGCTCAAAGTGTCCACCGTCAGCAAGAATTTGTTCTGGCAATTCACGACGATAAATTTTCAGGCCTTGTTGAAGAAAAGCAACTCCTTCTTTTCCCTCGAAAAACATTCCGGCAAAGATAATCCAGAAGGTGAAAGTTGTGGAGAAAA
>CALGPR010000194.1 GCA_937960425.1 uncultured Lentisphaeria bacterium | reverse complement strand
AGATTCTTTCCTTCTCGTGCTCTTCCTTTTCCAAACCTTTTTGAACTGGCATTTTCCCATCCGGGAAAAATGCAACGGTACAAATAGGAATAACTCTATTTTCAGAATATCAGCAACAAAATCTAATGCAATTCCTGAAAGATATTCATAATCGTTTATGCAAAAGCTGATGCAAGAAGGAAAAACCTTTTCAGGAAAGATTCTTTCCTTCTCGTGCTCTTCCTTTTCCAAACCTTTTTGAACTGGCATTTTTCCCCTCCTGGGAAAAATGCAACGGTACAAACAGGAATAACCTCTCAGCGTATCCCGGAATAAAAAAAGAATCTATTGCGCCAGATACACTACTCTCCCGGCAACGAGGGTTCTGACAACAGCAATGCTCTCCATTCAAAAGACAAAAAAACGCCATGACTAAATGTGTCATGGCGTTTTTCAAACCATCAGCTGAATTTTCTAAGTGAAATATTCAGCCACGTAAATAGAACTCTTACTTCTGAAGGCGAGCTTCCAAAGCAGAAAGCTGTTCAGAAAGAGCCTTCGGCAGATGGGAGCCGAAACGTGCATAGTGTTCTTTAATGCTTTCGACTTCTTTAAGCCAGCCTTCACGGTCAAAGCTCAAAAGTTCTTTCATATCGTCTTCGGTGACTTCATTTTCGATACCGGTACGATCAATGTCTTCCACCTTCGGCATATAGCCAATCGGGTATTCCACTGCATCAATCGCATTGTCACAACGTTCAAAGATCCACTTCAACACGCGGCTGTTATCGCCGAATCCGGGCCACAACCACTTGCCGTCAGCAGTCTTGCGGAACCAGTTGACATAGAAAATCTTCGGAAGTTTGGCAGCATCCGGAGCATTCTTGCCGATATCCAGCCAGTGCTGGAAGTAATCACCCATATTGTATCCGCAGAACGGCAACATGGCGAAGGGGTCGCGACGAACAGTACCAGCCTTAACGTCAAGCGCTGCCGCAGTCACTTCAGAACCGACGATAGATCCCATGAAAACGCCATTTTCCCAGCTGCGGGACTGATGCACCAACGGAACGGTGCTCGGGCGACGACCGCCAAACAGGAATGCAGAAATCGGAACACCATCGGGATCTTCCCAATTTGCAGCCAGAGCCGGGCAGTTGCAAGCGCGGGCAGTGAAACGGGCATTCGGATGAGCCGCCTTAACCGGCTTGCCTTCAGCATCAACCTGTCCCGGAGTCCAATCGTTACCCTTCCAGTCGATCAAGTGTGCCGGAGCATCGTAGCCAATGCCTTCCCACCAGACATCCCCGTCATCCGTCAATGCAACGTTGGTGAAAATGGTATCACGGCTGCAAGACGCCATAGCATTCGGATTGGATTCATTGGATGTCCCCGGTGCAACACCGAAGAAACCAGCTTCAGGATTGATAGCACGCAAAGTGTTGTCCGGGCCGAACTTCATCCAGGCAATATCGTCACCAATGGTTTCGACTTTCCAATCTTTAATGGTCGGAATCAGCATCGCAAGGTTGGTTTTCCCGCAAGCACTCGGGAATGCGCCAGTGACATACTTGACTTCGCCTTTCGGACTGGTCAACTTCAAAATCAGCATGTGTTCAGCCATCCAGCCTTCATCACGGGCCTGAACGGATGCGATACGCAGCGCCAGACATTTCTTGCCGAGCAACGCATTGCCGCCGTAACCGGAACCAAATGACCAGATTTCACGGGTTTCCGGGAAATGAGCAATGTATTTCTTGTCCATCGGAGCGCACGGCCAGATACCATTGTCGGATTCTCCGGGAGCAAGCGGTTTGCCAACAGAGTGAACACACGGGACAAATTCGCCATCGGCGCCGAGAATATCCAGAACCTTGGTGCCGACACGAGTCATAATGTGCATGTTGGCAACAACGTACGGAGAGTCTGTCAGTTCAACACCAATTTTGGCAATCGGAGAACCGACCGGGCCCATTGAGAACGGGATAATGTACAGAGTACGGCCAGTCATGCAGTTCTTGTAAAGGCCGAGCATCGTCTTCTTCAGTTCAACCGGGTCGATCCAGTGGTTAGTCGGACCGGCGGCTTCCTGAGTCTTGGAGGCGATGAAGGTACGGGCTTCAACGCGTGCCACGTCTGACGGATCAGAACGGAACAGCAAACTGTTCGGACGTTTGGCAGGATTCAAACGGATCGCAAGACCACTTTCCACCATTTCGTTGCACAGACGGTCATATTCAGCCTGAGATCCGTCGCACCAGTAAACAGCGTCAGGATTGCAGATGCTGACCCATTCTTCGACCCATGCGATCAACTTCGCATTTTTGGTCGGAGCGGCATTCAGATACTTTGCCATGAAAGTTACCTCCAAAAGGATTGTTGTGTAGGTTTGATTGGAGAAGTTTCGTCAACTCCTCACGCAACCAGTGTTTTTATAAGTCTACAAATATACCACTTTTTTGCCTTTATTGCAAATTACATAGCAGACAAAAATCTTTTTTTATCGAAGTTCAATGAAGGGAATCCTGCGTTTATTTAGATAACGCTAATTTTTTACTTCCGGATTTTTTATGTGCTGCAAAATTTTTCATCCGTCGCTCTTCACGCCAGTCAGTTTTAAAATCAACTGTTCCAGAACAATCCTGCTGTCCCCCCCGCTGGAAACCAACATCCGGTGCGCATCCAGCAATGCTTCAAATGCGTGAAGCAAATCCCGATCCGAGTACCTTTCCGCACGTTCCACCATCTTAAAGGCCCGATACGGGTGGCATTGCAACAGCAGATTATCCGGATTCGCCTGTCGAATCTCATCAGAAATATTGCTGAAATATCCGGGACTGATCCGTGCAGGTAACTTCAATTGCGCCGCCGCCTGCCTGGTGCGGAGAATCTCCTGAAACCCCTTAGCCGCACTGGCTACAAGAGTTAAT
>CALGPR010000193.1 GCA_937960425.1 uncultured Lentisphaeria bacterium | reverse complement strand
AAGTTCTTCTTTGGAAACAAAGTGAACCACTGTGCGATAGGGGGCAAAATACCCCGGCATGGTCCGAATAGTTTCCTCAATGGCTTTTTTATCAGCAGTAGGCTCTGCGACAACAAAGCATTCGCGCCAGTGCATGTCGCCGGCAGCAAAGTCAGGATTTTCGCCTTTGCGAACGCGCTCAATTGCGTCAAGTTCCGCATGGGTAAACTGTCGAGCATCAATTACCCCTGGAATTGTGCGGAGCGCATCAGAGTGCCCCATGCTCAATCCTCCCTTTTCGCTTAATCCGTAAAAACCGTATGCGCGACTGCCGGGCAGAAAAGCATTGGCCAGAGTACGCTCAAGAGAAAAAATTCCAGGATCCCAACCCGTCGAAATAACAGAGACATTGCCCGCTTTTTTGGCGGTACTGTCCATGGAAGCGAAATATTCCGGGATACGGCTGTGGTTGTCAAAGCTGTCAACCGTTGTAATTTCGGCAGCAAATTTGGGTCCTTGTTCCGGCAAATCATCTTTGGAACCGCCGCAGAGAATAGCGACATCGGGCCGGAAGGTTTTTTTCCAGCCTTCTGTATCACTGATTGGCAGTACCGGAATGGTCGTTGCTTTGGCCACACGTTCCGGGGAACGAGAAACAATACCGACCAGTTCCATATCCGGCTGGTTGGAAAGAGAAGCAATAACGCCGCGTCCGACATTGCCGTACCCGACGATCATAACTCTGATTTTGTCCATTTTTTGTTGATCCTTTCCTGAAAAGTTTCAACAATATACCCCATATCCGGCAGGATTTCAAAGGAAGCACAGGAAGAACAGGAAAAAACGCCACAGAATGTACGCTAAGAACACTAAGACCAGGCATCCGCAACAGCCCCATCCGGTTTCTTTTTTTCCAGGCCGCCAATGGTATCCGCAGTTTGCGCAAACATTTTCATAATTGGTACTGTCCAGTAGTCCCAGCAATAACCCGATCCAGTTGAACAGAAGCCACCCAAGACATCCGCAGCCCCAATTATACCCGAAAGACGAGACCAGTCTTACGTCTTCTGATCCACAATTCGGGCAATGGACATGCAGTGGATTCCCCTGCTTATCGTGTGCTTCACTCATGATAACATTACTCCTTGTTTGAACTCTGAAGATAAAAACCGCATTATCCCGGAAGACAGGAAAATGCGGTGAGAAAAAGTCATATCCTGAATGTTGTTTCAGTTGTTGATTCCCGGAACCGCATCTGAGAGCATTTCAGGCGAAGTTAAAGAACTCTGAGCCGCGTCATCACTTAAAACACTGAAGTCGGCAAAGAACCAATAGATTGCCACAACCACCAGCAACAAGCCAATTCCAGCGGGAACTGCAAATTTCCATGGTTTCATATCCACCGCGTGAGCGTCGAATTGTACATAGGCTTCTTTGCGCGGCGCGATAAGCCCGATTACCAGCATCATTAACAACAGGAAAACAAAGACAATGGCAACAAAGTGATAGTTGTTGAGGGAATCGACCCAAACTTTGCAGGCAGGGACAAAATTGCCGATTGCAATGATGCAGCAACCCAGAATTAATGCAATATTTGCCGCAATTGTCGGAACGCGTTTGGTAAGCATTCCGATCAGAACAACCGAGAAAATCGGAATAAAGTAAATGGTGTTCATATTCTGAAGATACCCGAAAATACTATCCTGACCATCCAGTAATGGAGCAATCAGAGCAGAAATAATGGTTAGAACGATTCCCAACCAGCGCCCGGAGCGGACAAGCTGGAAATCTGAGGCGTTCGTATTAATGAATTTCCGGTAGATTCCGAGGCTGAACAGAGTACAGGTACTGTTCAGTGCGGAGTTGAAACTGGAAAGAATAGCCCCCAGCAACGCGGCAGCGAAGAAACCGGAAAGCCAGCCGGGAAGTACCAGTGTGACCAGTTTTCCGTACACTTCACTGGATTGAATGCTTGTATCGTTGAGAACTGCGAAAGCAATAATTCCGGGGAGTACCAGAAAGAGCGGGCCGACGAGTTTGCCGACACCGGTCAGGAGAACACCTTTCTGGCCTTCCGCAAGAGAACTGGCGCCGAAAGTTCGCTGAATAATCTGTTGATTGGTGCACCAGTAAAAGAGGTTGATGATTAAAATTCCGGTAAAAATCGTATCAAAAGGAACATTGCTTTGCGGGCCGCCGATGGAGTTTGTCGCATAGGGTGGAAGTTTTTCGGGGAGGAGGTCCCATCCGGCAAAAAAATCTCCGCCACCCAGATATTTGAGCGCAAAAAAAGTCACCAGAAGGCCACCGACATAAAGTCCGACCCCGTTAAGGGTATCGGAGACGGCTACAGACTTTAAGCCGCCCCATAGAGCGTAAACGGAACCAATAAAAGCGACCAGGCAAACGACGAGAAATAAGAGCGTCATGCGATCGGAGATTCCGGTCAGTTTTTCAAAGTTCAAAATTTCCAGAAGTGCGCTTGCTCCGGTGTAGAGAATCATTGGCAGAAGCAGGAACACGTAAGCCAGGAGGAAGATCAAATTGGCAATGACCTGAGTGCTGTTGTCGAAGCGTTGTTCCAGATATTCCGGGACAGTTGCGATACCGCTTTTCAAGAAACGGGGCAGGAAAAAGAGTGCCATAGCGACAAGTGCAACAACGGCGAGGACTTCCCAGACCATAACGCACAACCCATATTTATAGGCGTCGCCATTGAGTCCTACCAGTTGTTCTGTAGACAGATTAGTCAAGAGGAGCGATCCGGCAATGAAGGGAAAGGTTAAACTTCGCCCCGCAAGGAAAAAGCCGACTCCGGTGTGGTGATCTGCTTTGCGCGTCATAACCCAGGTCAGAAACGCGACCAGAAAGGTAAAGAAGAGAAATGTAATGATTGTAATACCCATTTGAAAAACCTCCCTGTAAATA
>CALGPR010000192.1 GCA_937960425.1 uncultured Lentisphaeria bacterium | reverse complement strand
ATGCCGGCATGGATTGCTGTTGTCGTGATTTCCCGTGAATTTATGGTAACGGGACTGCGTACCCTCGCAGTTCAAAAAGGGGTTGTTATTGCAGCTGATCGGTGGGGAAAAGTGAAAACCGCATTGCAGATGGCAATGCTTTTCCTTGCGGGAATTTCCTGGATTAACCTTTATGATTTACGTTCTGATGTTGTTTTCGGGGTGCGTTTGTGGTATCTCTGGCTGGTATTCCTCTGGGTGATCGCGATTGTTACAGTAGGATCAGGATTACGGTATTTTATTGTTTATCGCTCGTTGATTCTTGATGGAGCAAAAAAATAACTTTGATCCAGATGACTTTCAGCAGGAAACGGAGTCGTAATGAGAGAATATTCTGTTGCAGGTATGCGGGGGCTTGATTGTGCTGCCATTCAGGAGTACGGTATTCCCGGAATTGAATTGATGACGCGGGCAGGAAAAGAGGTATATGCTGCTTTGTTGCGGTTTTCCCGGGAATTAAGAAACTGTGAATATGTTGTTCTTGCCGGGAAAGGAAACAATGGCGGAGATGCATTTATTGTCGCCAGGGAATTATTTCTCCACAAGTATCCGGTGCGGCTTTTTGTCGCGTGTGATCCGGCGCTGATTTCTGGTGATGCTCGCTTGGCTTTCGAGCAATTACCTGCCGGACTGGTTGTCGAAGATGACGATGATTTTTCTTGTTATACATTTACTGAAAGAAGCATTGTCATTGATGGCCTGTTGGGGACCGGATTTTCAGGAGGCGAAATTCGTGAACCGCTGGCAGGGTGGATTCGTGCTGTAAATCGGGCAAATGTTCCCTTGGTGGCAATTGACATTCCTTCCGGGCTTTCGGGAGATGATGGAACTGCGGATTTAGCGATTCGCGCAGACTTGACTGTGACTTTTGCGGGCGTAAAAAGGGGAATGTTACGTGGCCGCGGACCGGAAGTCTGTGGTCGTATTGAAGTTGCGGACATCGGGATTCCTGAGGTGGAGCTGGAGGCTGCAGGAACAGGATTGGAGGTGTTTACCCGGCTTGATGCCCGGAAATTCTTGCAACGTGAACAGTCGGATACGTATAAAAATCGTCGCGGCCATTATGGGATCATTGGCGGCTCACGGCTGTATCACGGTGCTCCTTTTTTAAGTGCAGAAGGCGCCATGCGAGCAGGCGCTGGACTGGCAACGGTGATCGTTCCGGAAAAGATGGAGATTTTTGGTGCAATTCCTCAGGCATTAATTGTTCGCCGGGTGGCTGATGCTGGAAGCGGTTTTTTCTGTCGTGAATCCATTCCTGAAGTATTGGACTTGATCAGAAAAATGGATGTCTTGACGTTTGGGCCGGGCGTGACAACGCACACGGAGGTGTTTTCACTTCTTGCTGCGTTGAC
>CALGPR010000191.1 GCA_937960425.1 uncultured Lentisphaeria bacterium | reverse complement strand
ATATAAAATCATTGCAGTGAAAGGATGAAAAAATGAATACCAGCGATGTGAAAATGGACGTCCCGTACAAGACCTATCTTTCTGAGAGTGAACTTCCGAAAAATTGGTATAATGTTCGGGCCGATATGAAGAACAAACCCGCGCCGCTGGTGAATCCTGCAACCGGAAAGCCGGTGACATTTGCCGATCTGCAGCCGGTTTTTTGTGATGAATTGATCCGGCAGGAACTTGACGATCAGACCGCCTTTTTCGCAATCCCGGAAGAAATCCTTAACTTTTATAAGATGTACCGTCCATCTCCTTTGGTTCGTGCATATTTTCTGGAAAAAGCCCTTGGAACTCCAGCAAAAATTTATTATAAATTTGAAGGCAATAATACGTCCGGCAGCCACAAACTCAATTCTGCCATTGCCCAGGCGTATTATGCGAAAAAACAGGGGTTGAAGGGCGTGACGACAGAAACCGGCGCCGGGCAGTGGGGAACTGCTTTGGCGATGGCATCGGCTTTTTTTGAATTGGATTGCCGGGTTTACATGGTAAAGTGCTCTTATGAACAGAAACCGTTCCGCCGGGAAGTGATGCGAACTTATGGCGCGTCAGTCACTCCATCCCCGTCGATGGAAACAGAAGTCGGCCGCAAAATCAATGCAGAATTTCCGGGTACGACCGGCAGCCTTGGCTGCGCAATTTCTGAGGCTGTGGAGGCTGCTTTGAACAACGAAGGTTACCGCTATGTCCTCGGTTCTGTCCTCAACCAGGTCCTTCTCCATCAATCAATCATCGGGTTGGAAACCAAAGCTGCACTGGATAAACTTGGCGTCAAGGCCGATATCATTGTCGGTTGTGCCGGAGGCGGATCAAATCTCGGTGGGTTGATTGCTCCGTTTATGGGGGAAATGTTGCGCGGTGAAGCAGAATATCGCTTTATTGCAGCGGAACCTGCCTCCTGTCCCAGCTTGACCCGTGGCCGGTATGCCTACGACTTCTGTGATACCGGGAAGGTTTGCCCGATGATGAAAATGTATACTCTGGGTAGCGGCTTTATTCCTTCGGCAAACCATGCCGGCGGCCTTCGCTATCATGGTATGAGTTCGACTTTATCTCAGCTTTATCACGACAAACTGATGGAAGCTGTAGCTCTGGAGCAGACTTCAGTTTTTGAAGCCGCTGAACTCTTTGCCCGTACTGAAGGAATCCTGCCTGCACCGGAAAGCAGTCATGCCATCCGCGCCGCGATCAATGTTGCCAATGAGTGCAGGGAATCCGGGGAAGCGAAGACCATTGTTTTTGGCTTAACCGGAACCGGTTACTTCGATATGGTCGCGTACGGCAAATATAATGATGGAGAAATGAGCGACTACATCCCGTCAGATGAAGAATTGCAGCGTTCGTTTGCTAAACTGCCGCATTTTGAAAACTGACAATTAACAGAACGAAATTGGCGCTGACAGAACTTTTTTCAAAGGTCTTGTATGACAGCGCCTTATTTATTCTTCGTTTGCCGTTACAGCTTGCCGGAGCAAGAGAAGGTAAGATGGAAATCAGTTTGGGCCTTGGCGGTTTTACCCGAATGTCAGCGCATTCCGGTAGGGCGACAGGATCGCGGCAGCTTCGGCAAACGTTCCGCGGTCTTTGGGGTTGGGAGAAAGCAATTTACTAACCAGCGCGGTAATCGCATCAGGAATTTTTGCGTCCCGGTCGGAAAGCGGAACCACGTGGCCACCGGCAGCGCATTCGAGATAATCAGCCCAGTTTTCACTGTCCCGGTAAGGACTGCGGCCGGTCAGACGGTCGTAAAGACTGGCTCCAAAACTGAATAGATCCGATTGAATGCCCGTTTCTCCCATAATCAGTGTTTCCGGCGATAAGAAGCGGGCATAGGGTTCTTCTCCGCAGGGAATGACGTCGTGGAAGGGATTATCAACACGGAAATTGGTGATTTTCCAGGTGTTTTCGTCAGCAACAAGGAAATTTCCGGGGTAAAGTTCTCCGTGTGAGATGCCGGCGTGTTCCGCAACAGCCATGGCTTCGGCAACCCCGGCAAGCGTGGACAGGCAGGAAAGCCCCGGAGTACACGCCGCTGCAGTGGCTCCGGTCAGACGTTCCAGTGCAAGCACAGGACACCTTTTTATCATACGGCAGTCATGAACAGCAACAACACAAGGGTGGGATGTTACCAGCATTTTGCGGGCAGATTCAACGATTTGCCGGGAGAAATACGCGCGGTCGTCTTCGGACACATCATGGAGTGTGTAATAAATTTTTAACGCCAGTGGCCGTTCCAGAACCGGATCAACTGCATCCGCAATAAATGTGTGCCGCCCGTGGCCAAGTTTCCCTTTTAAATGCCAGATGGAAAATGTTCCCGGAGCATCAAACACTTCTCCGCAAGACGGACAGATCCTGCGGGAAAAAGGCCTTTCCCCGGTAATATCGACTTCGGCATTACAGATCGGACAATGAACGATAAGTTGTGGGATTACCGCCCGGTCGCGCACTGCAGTCATAACAAATTTTCTCCTGCTGCCCGGCGTGTCGTTTTCTGCCAGAAGCCGTGCAGAGAGAATGTCGGCAACGGGGCTTCCTGCTCGACAACGGCCCATTCAATATCGTGTCGCCCCAAACGGGAAAAAGTCTCCTTTGCAAGGGTGCGTACAAGATTGTAATCGTTGCATTCCCTGCTGATATGTGCAAACAATACCAATTGAGTGCGTTCGGTCAGCAATCGTGCCAGCGCTGCCATGGAATCAACATTGTTCAAATGGCCGTTGTGTCCCATAATTCGCCGTTTCAGGCTGAGTGAACGATCGGAATTTACCAGCATTTGCTGGTCGTAGTTACTTTCAAAAATCAGTGCGTCACAGTCGGTCAGGCGATCCGCTGCCAACTGCGTCAAAAGCCCGATGTCGGTAGCAACCCCAAAGGTGTGGTCGTAGACGGAAATCCGGAATCCAACCGGGTCAATTGCATCATGTCGTACGGAGAATGGCAGAATATGAAATGCCCCGTATCTGAAAGGCTCTCCGCTTTGAAATTCAAGGACTTTGCAGGGAAGTTTTCTATCGCCGCCCCGCAAATATTCAACCGTTCTGCCTGATGCACAGAGGGGGATATCAAGCTGATCACAGAAAACACGAATGCCCCGGGAATGATCTTCATGTTCATGGGTCAGCAGTACTGCTCGGACGCTTGCTGGATCAACGCCGACCTGTTCCATTCTCCGGCAAAGTTCAGCGCGTGAAAAACCCGCGTCGATAAGAAGTGAGTCTCCGCCGCAGTGAATTAAAAAAGCATTACCGCGACTGCCGCTGCCAAGCGCAGTGACGCCGCAATCCGGAAAACGGGAATCGATGATGGACACAAAAAGGACTCCTTGCAATGTCAATGGGGGATCCGCTGCTGTCGGTTTTTCCGGAAAACAGAGCGTTAAATCCTCGCATTCAGCCCGGTTAGCCAAACTGAAAACTGAGAAATCCCCGGAATAGTTCTATCCATGACAATATAGCATGAAATTGAGCTCTTGTAAATCTGAACCATCAGGAAAAAATGGTTTCTTTTCTTGCGTGGTACTGGACAAATCCGGGGAATCCGGTTACATTGATATCAGAAAGACAGACTATTTTTCAAAGGAAAATTATGCCGGAGACTTTTTTAGGACAGACACAAACTCTACGTCAGGAGCAGACCCTTACCCCACTTCAGATGCAATCGCTCGAATTTCTGATGGCTCCGGTGATGGAGCTTCAGGAAAAGATTTCAGCTGAACTTGATCGTAATCCCATGCTGGAACTTGATTCGGATGGCCGTTCGACTCTCGAGGGGGAAATGCTTTCTCGTGCTACCAGCGCGGATGTCGCCCAGGCTCGTGAAGAATCCCGCACTGATGCAGACGATTATTCCTGCGATGCCGCATCCAATGAAGACGGGTACAGCTGGGAACGGGATTTTACCATAGACAATCAAGGGGCGGATGGGCAGGCAGAACTGCAGCGAAGTCATGATTTTTTTCTGAACAGTTTAGTTGAACAGCCTTCATTGCAGGATCAACTTCTGGAGCAGTTGCGTCTTTCCGATGTTGATCCAGCGTTGGCGAAGGCTGCGGAGTTGGTTATCGGTTCCATTAATGACAGTGGTTACCTGGAAACTCCCGCTGCGGATATCGCCATGGCTGCCGGTTGTGATATGAATACGGTTGAAAAAGCAATTCAACTGGTGCAAACCTTTGATCCTCCCGGCATCGGCGCGCGCAGCGTCAGTGAATGCCTGCATATCCAGTTGCAACGTCGCGGCGAAAAAAACAAACTGATGTACCGCCTTGTGGATGAATATCTCGAAGAAATTGCCCGCAATCATTTGCCGCATATTGCCAAAGAGCTGCAAATTGATATGGATTATCTTCAGGAGCTAATTGCCGACTTGCGTACACTCAAACCTCATCCCGGCGCGGCAATTGCACCGGATATGCCTGTTTATGTGATTCCGGAAATAGAGGTTGCGATTGAAAATGATGAATTAGTTATCCGGGGACATGACGGTTGGATGCCCAAGCTTAACATTTCCAAACATTACGAGGCGATGCTCGAAGATCCGACAACGCCGCCGGACGCACAGAAATACCTGCGGGAAAAACTGTTATCCGCACAAACGTTGATGCGGAGCCTGGAGCAGCGGAAGAGTACGATTCGCCGTATTACGGAAGCATTGACTGTAGTTCAGCGAGACTTTTTTTTCAAAGGCAAAGAAGCATTAAAGCCGCTGACGATGCAACAAATTGCCGATCGGCTGAATTTGCACGAAACAACGATCAGTCGGGCGATTGCCAATAAATATATGCAGACCCCCTTCGGGATTGTCGAATTTCGAGACTTTTTTACTGGCGGTTATCAGAATGCTTCCGGAGAAGATGTTTCTACCGGGGCAATCAAAGAAAAAATCCGTAAAATTATTGAGGCTGAACCTCCAACGAAGCCGCTCAGCGATGATAAGATTTCCCAGATGCTTGCCAAAGAAGGCTTTACGGTCGCTCGTCGCACTGTGGCGAAATATCGCGAATCTCTTGGTATTCCGGGAACCAGCATCAGAAAGGTTCACCAATGACCCACTTCTTTACCAAACATCGATCGCCGATAATTTTTCTTGCGTTTCTGATTGTCGTTTTTGCAGCCTTTCTTTATCGTTCGGCAATTGCCGCGGATGATGTTGCTGCTTTGAAGACTGCGGCGAATGCACCGTTCGCCCCGTTTCTGGTCGAGAGTGCCGTCATGTATTCTTATATCAACCGGTTTGCCGATGGAAAAGAGATTGCCGGGACGGACGTTCGGCTTGGCGGGATGGAGAACTACTTTGTCTCCGAGCAGATGTCATTGGGACTGGAATATTTTCTCGGCGGCGCTCTCCGGTTGCGAAGAATGATTTTCGATACGCCCGAAACCGGAGAATATGAGCGAAGTTATGTGGAGACCGAGTTTATTCGTACGGTTTTTACCGGCTGGATTGCGCTGGGATGCGGATTGTTTTTTTTGTTGCTCCTTGCTCTAAATGTGCCGCTTTTCTGGTCACTGGTCGGTGCTGGAATGCAGATTGTCGCACCTGCGGCAGTGGCTCGGTATACTGGCCAGGATCTGTTGAAGGGGCCTTTTGCCATGACTGTGATTATCGCATGTTTTTTGCTGGTGGTACTGGCTTTGAAGAAAAATACCCGGGTTCGGCTGGTTTTGGTTTTTCTGTTGACCAGTGTTTCTCTGGCACTGTGGGATATGGCGCAGGTACTGCTTGCTTTGATTTTTGTCTGGGAAATTTTCCGAGTTTTAATTTTTGGTGGTCGGCCTTCGAGAAAACACTTCAACGTAATGTTGATGATGTATATCGGATTCGTTTTTGCTGCGTTTTGCAACCCTTATCAGAATGCGCATGCACTTCTATTGTCGCCAACGGTATTGTTTGCCCCCCCCGCCGCTGTTGCCGTGAATTGTCTTGCTACAAAAAAATGCTTGACATGGCGTTCCCGTTTACTTGGTTTCCTGATCGTTGGATTGTTGGGCGTGATTGCCTGGTCGGTAGCAACGACGGGAAGTTTTGGTGAAAATTACAGCCATTTTGCCTCGCTTCTGGAAGCAAAGATCCGTTTTTTGAATGTAAAGCCGGAAGATCCTGCGTTGCTGAATTTTGAGCAGCGCGTTTTGTGGACGCCGGAGCTTCATTCGGCCGATTACGGCTTATTCCGCGTATTTTTTCCGGCATTTTGGCTTGGCGGGATTGTTGTATTATTTTTTGCGGTCTGTTTTCGGCGGAGCAGGGCATTTTTACGAATGCAGTTGCCGTTTTTCCTGCCGTTCTTTCTTTTTGCCATCGGCTTTACTGCAGCATTCTGGCTGTTTGTGCGCTTTCATGTCTTTGCTGCACCTTGTATTGTTATTGCGACCGTGATTGCCTTTGCTGCTGTGAGTCGAGCGTTGCCCCGGCGTTGGCTGAAGTTGTTGCTGGCTGTTTTTGCCGTACTGCTGTTTATTCCGGAAATTCGTGTCAGCTATGGGGCTCAACGGGAATACAGCCCCCAGATTGAAGCGCAGGCGGAACTGATCGCGTATTTACGGCAGTTTGATTTCAATGGGCGATTGGTGCTTGCACCAATGGATTTGGAATGCCTTCTGCTGGGCTATACTGACGCCGGCATTCTGTTGCAGCCCAAATTTGAACTCCCGGAAGTCCGCAGGTGTTTTGAAGAATATTTGCGGACTCTGTATCGGGAACCGGAAGGGGCTTTTGCGGCTTTCTGCGCACGTAACCGTTGTGAATTTTTCCTGTTTCCCCGTGGCAGTGCCCGGGAGCCGCTACATATTTACAACTACCGTTACATGGCCGATGCTAAGGAAATTCCCCGAAATTCGGCTCTTTACAAAATGGATTTTGCGCCGCAGCGGCTGGAGTTTTTTTCTCCGATTCCTTTCCCTGCTGAATTTAAACGGCTGGAACGCGACTATATTTTATTCCGGTTGTTGCCTTCCGGCGGCAACCGCTCAGTTGTTCGCAAAGCGGATCAAGCTGTCGCCTGCTATCGTGCGCAAAAATTCAAAGAGGCACGCGAGCTTGCCCGCAATGCCTATTTCGCCAACCCGAATCTCGAAAAAACCTATCTGGCGTACTACCAGGTTTTTGGAGAAATTCCTCCGGAGCCGAGCCTCTCCGTATACTTGAGTATGCCTGATCCATTTGAGGTAACCCATGCAACTCGCTGATTTGTGCCGCAGTACGGCAGAACGCGTCGTCGCGCTGGAGTGCGGCGAAGACACTATGACCCTTTTTATCCGCGATGAAACCGGGGCGGTGATTACTGAAGAGCGTCCCTTCCGCCCCTTTGCTCTTCTTTCTGGGCAGGAACTTCTCAACGGGTTTGAAGGACAGTTGGAGATTCTGCCGCTTGCCGGAGAAAATTTACTGCAAACAGCGGTTTTTTTCCCAAACGTTACGACAGCCGACAATGCGGCAAAGTTTCTGAAAGAGCACGCTCGCGGCAGAGATTATGAACTGTTTCGCAATTCGGTTCAATCGGCATTGCTTTCTGCACCGCTGCGGCTTTTTCGAGGAATGCGTTTTCCGGAACTGCGCCGCATGCAGATCGACATCGAAACTTTGACGACGGAAGGGTATGAATTTCCCAATGCTGACCGCCCAGGCGATGAAATTATTATTATTGCCATTTCTGACAGCGACGGTTTTGAGTGCGTCTTGTCCCAAAAAAATTTCGGGGAACGCGATCTGCTGAAAGAATTTGTCAAAGTTGTTGCGGAACGGGATCCGGATGTGATCGAAGGCCACAATCTTTTCCGTTTTGACCTTCCCTATCTGGAACGACGTGCCA
>CALGPR010000190.1 GCA_937960425.1 uncultured Lentisphaeria bacterium | reverse complement strand
AACACAATACTGCCGCCTGCAAAAGCACCGGGTTTTAAAAGTGGTAAAGTAATTTTGCGGAATCTACGCCATTTTCCAGCGCCAAGATTGCGACCGGCTTCGTCCAGTGCCGGGTCAATATTCCCAAGAGCCGTCACCAGATTCAGGTACAAAATCGGGTAAAGGTGCAAAGCTTCAATCAGGCAAACGGCCCAGAAACGCCCTTCTCCGCCAAGAAATTCAATCGGCGTCAATCCTACATTTCGCAATATTGTATTAATAATTCCATAGTGTCCCAGAACCTGTTGAAACCCTAATGCACCAACAAAGGGCGGTAAAATCATTGGTGCCATAATCGTGAGATTGCATAAATTTTTACCGGGGAAGTCATATCGATCAAAAAGGACTGCCAACGGCAATGCAATAGCAAAAACCATTGCAGTTGTCGTGACCGCAACCAATAGTGAATTCCAGAGACCTTCAAGATAAATCGGAGTTTTAAAAACCTCCACCAGCATCGCCGCGTCCAATCCCTGTTCCACCACGGTGTAAACTGGAAGACATAAAAATAGTATAAAAAATGCCGTTAGAAGACCTGCTGCTCCGTAACGGAAAATTGCCTTATTCACAGTTTTTCTCCTTATTTTCCCTGACGTGCTAATTCTGCCGCACGCAAATATTGCTCTTGGGCAGCGGTTGTCCACTGACGGCGAAGAGCCGTTACGTCGGCAGCGCTCCGATCAACACTGGTATACAACGCATCGTTTGCCTTACCGGCATCAACATAAGGGAAAGGTAGTTTTTCAAATTCTTTCATTGCTTCCGGTACTTTTTCAGGACCGCCTGCACGAATAATTTCCTGCCACGCCAACTGCATCTCTTCCATCGGATCAAGAGCAATGCACTTCACCAGAACTCGGATGAGATTAAAGTAAGATGAAGTCAGTTGAGGATCATAACGGAAACTGCCTTGTCCTTCATACGGATTGTAATCTCCATCTGCCATGTGCTGTTGAAATTCCGGCTGATATAAGTCTTTGCGAATAGGCGGTCGGCGAATAACATATTTCACCGGCCCATCTGGCTCACCCTTCCGATAATCCCACAACTTCTGTCCGGATTTTGAAAGAAGAAAATCCATAAACGCCTGAGCAGCCTGAGGATTCGGGGCCCCGCGAAGCATCTGAACCGGATCGGTAGTAATTGCCCCGCCGCCTTTCGGAACAACATACACCAGACGGGGTTCTCCACCGGTCTGCCAGGAACTCCATTCGGCCTCAGCAAAGGCATAAAAGTCAATACACATCCCGGCAAGAGCATTTCCTGCAGCAACATCCCGTGGTATTTTTCCTGCTGAATCAGTCAACGATATGGAATTTGCAGCAATCCGTTTAATTAAATTCATACCATCGCGCCAACCATTTTCCGGGCCATTGACAGGATCTGCGGCAATAGCCTCCTGCAGGCATTGTTGTAAAATCATTTCAAAACATTTTGTAATGGAGCCAGACTTGGTTGGATCCGCGACCACCAACTGCCGGAAAAAGCGAGGCTCTCCCAAATCGCGCCACGTCAATGGCGGGGAAGAATCCTCAAGTTCAGCCAGCCGCTCGGGATTATAACAAATTCCGAAAGTTGAAAGACAGACACCATAATATCGGCCATTCAGATCGTAAAAGACCTCTCCTCCGAAAGAATGTGGAATAATCTCTTCAGAAAAAATTGCCGGGTGGCGCAACTGCACCCCACCATCAACAGCATATCCTTGTTCCCCCAGGCGAGACTGATCGAAGACACCTCCGCCAAAGAAGAGGTCAATTCCGATTCCCACATCTGACAATAAAAATTCTTCCCGCGCTTCGCGTACTTCTGGAGACGCATTTTCCCATGCGCCTTTTTGGTTCAGACGGTAATTTCCGAAATTCGCAGCAATATCGCGATTCCACTCTTTTTCCGGATGTTTTTCCTGATAATAATCGCGAAAAGCCGCCTCAAATCGGTCGTTAATATACCGGACGATATCGGAGGTCCCCCCAGGGCTACGCCAGTCAATGACAATTTCACGGCCAAAAGTATTCCGGTAAAAATCCCGGAAAGCGCGCTCAAACTCATACCGGATTGATTCCGAATGCGCCGTAATTATGACAAGCACTTCTGCATTTTCTACAGAAAGGCGCTCTTCCGGAGCCGGTTGCAAAAGAAACGGGATGGCAATCAGAACCAGAGGTCCCAGCAAAGCAGCAATCAATCTCTTTCCCGACATAACAATCAATCCTCCAGCAGCACAATGTCATGGGGAGAAACGTAGAAATAATCAACTTTCCCCAATTCGCGTGGTTGTGGAGCTAATTCATTCATCGTCAAATCGACACTCAATTCACACTGGAGAGTCCAACTGCCGACTTCGCCAAGAAAACTCTCAGCAGACACAACTGCCTCAAAAATATTTTCGCCTTTAACCATCACAGCCTGCCGAACCGACTCTGGGCGAAACAAAGCAGTATAGGCGCCATTCACCTTCCAGTTCACTGGACGATCTCCCGGACGCTCCACACGAAAGAGTCCCAGAGCTGAATCAATGACAGCAGAACCATCTTCGCGTAATTCTTTAATTCGCGCTGGAACAAAATTTGTTTCCCCCAAGAAAGATGCGACAAAACGATTTACTGGATATCGGTAAAGCTCCCGGGGCGTTCCGAGTTGCTGAATGACCCCTCCGTCCATCACGGCAATCCGGTCTGCCATGCTCAAAGCCTCCTGTCGATCGTGAGTAACGTAAACTGCAGTCTGTTTTTTGCTCTTGCAAATTGCGCGAATCTGACCACGCATATGATCGCGTAGACGAGCGTCCAAATTGGAGAGAGGTTCATCCAGCAGTAAAACTGCAGGATCCACAACCAAAGCGCGTGCTAAAGCCACGCGCTGCTGCTGACCGCCGGAAAGAGAAGTAATTTTGCGTGTAGCGAGATCAGATAATTGAACGATAGCCAAAATTGTGTTGACTCGTTCTGTGATTTCTGCGGCTTTAACC
>CALGPR010000189.1 GCA_937960425.1 uncultured Lentisphaeria bacterium | reverse complement strand
CTGCAAGTCGCCTGTGATCTTGCTGTTTGTGACAACGAATTGAACAAAGAAGAATATGGAGTCCTGCTGGATCTGGAACATGCCTTCAATCTCCCGGGAGAAACGGATCATTATTTCAAACGGAATTACGGCGATGAAATGAAATGGAAGCGTTATATTCTTACCGGGATTTCACAGGAAGAACTGGATCGGAGTTACGCCCTCTTTGAATGCGGCAACAAAATTCCGCTGCGTACCCTCAAAGCGATCTATCGTCGGAAATGTTTTGAATACCATCCTGACCGACTGAAACAAAGCAATTCTGACATTACCCCGGAAGAGGCAGAAAAAGCGATTCGAGATTTGAATGAGGCCTACCGGACTATCATGCTCGGAACAGGCAACAAAGAACGCGTTTCTTGATTTCCGGGCAATGCTGGCAGGAGCAGTAGCAGCAAAATTCAGGGAATCGTATCATCCTGCGACTTGCTGGTTTCCTGTACTTTCTGAAGTCGCTCCATTCTAACTTTTTTCTCAATCGAATCCGTTTCCAGTTCAATTCTGGACACTGTTTTTACAATCATGAATTGTTTTATTGGCATTTGCAATTACTGTAGGTTCGGGCAAAATCAAAGAGAGCAGAGCGCCCGAGTCAAATAACAAGGAAAATCAATGAACGGGAGTAAATATATGAAGCTGCGAATTACCAGTCGGATATGTAAATTAATGGATATCGGCAATCGCAATACACTCTTTGGAGGCCAAATGCTTGCCTGGCTGGATGAAGCTGCCGCCCTTTACGCTATGGAAATTACCCAATGCAATGATCTGGTAACCTACCGTCTGGCTGAAACTGTTTTTAAACACCCTGTCCGCCACAACGATATTCTCCATTTTTACGGAGATGCTCCACGAATGGGCAGATGCAGTCTTACTTTTCAGCTCTATGTCATGGTAAACGATGAAATGTGCCTTCACACCGAATGCACTTTCGTCAGAATTGATGAAAATGGACAAAAAACCCCGATCGATTGGAGTAAATCCCGCCTCGTCAGCGCCTCAGGCACCATGCAATAATTTGAAAGGCCTTCCAAACGTATAATGATTTCCTTCTCTATCCACGAGCCAAGCGGGCACAGGATTCTGCGGCTGCTGCAATGATCTCTTCTTCGCCTTTAATTTTACCGTCTTCCATCAGGATCCTCCCATTGCAGATCACTGTATCAATGCACCGGGAATCAGCAGAATACACCATATTGGCAATCAAGTCCCCTTCTCCAAGCAAGCGCGTATCATGCAAATCAACCAAAATACAGTCGCCAGCCTTTCCGACCGCAATCTCCCCTGCTGCAATTCCAAATGCTTCAGCTCCATTGCATGATGCCGCGCGATAAATCTCTCCTGCGGGGGCCGCAGTAACATTATCTGCTTCCCGTTTCGCACACAACGCAGCAAATTTCATTTCTTCCAGCATTGAAAGGTTATTATTGGAAGCGCAACCATCCGTTCCAATAGTAATACGACAACCGCTATTTCTTGCTGCATAATACCGGAATGCGCCGGATCCGAGTTTTAAATTCGAACACGGCATATGGGAAAGCACAGCTTGCCGATCCGCAGCGAGAGCAAGATCTTCATCCGTCATCCATACCGAGTGCGCCGCCAATAGACGTTCATTTAATAACCCGATAGAATCCAAGTACGCGATTGGCGTCATCCCGTGCATTCTCATACAGTCGTCAAATTCCTGCCGGGTCTCAGCAACGTGAATATGAACGAAGGCTCGGCGCTCTGCCGCTCTTTCACTGATCGTTCGCAAATTACGTTCACCGACAGTGTAAATCGCATGGGGAGCTTCAGTAATAATAATCCGATCTGAGAGGGAATCCTGAAGAGCTTCAAGCTCTGCTACCATCTCCAGGCAACGCCCCTGAATTTTGCCGTCTGCTCCTTCAAAACATAACTTCCCGACAGCTGCACGAACCCCCATCTCTTCTGCTGCTCTGGCAATTGTTGCCGGAAAAAAGTACATATCATCAAAAAATACGGTACCGGAACGAATCATTTCCAGAATAGCCAGCCGCGTTCCATTGTAAACATCTTCAGCTGTCAGCCTGGCTTCCAACGGCCAGATATGTTCATTCAGCCAGGGAAATAGTTCCATATCGTCGGCATAACTGCGCATCAACACCATAGCTGCATGAGTATGGGTATTGTAAAATGCAGGCAAAATGGCTTTATGGGAACCATCAATCAGAGCTGTCCCGTCCGGGCAAGGCAAGGTGCCACCATCAGAAATCTTTGAAAAAACGCCATTGACGATCAGGATATCTCTGGTCTTTTTTCCCAGTTCAACGTTCCGGATTAACACACTGTTCATAGTCATAAATTCCCGCTTTTTTCATTGCCGGCCCCAACTTTCCTCCCGCCACAGAAACGGCAAGAAGATGTTGTTCCAATTCATAAGGGACCGGATTCAACCCAGCCTTGCAGTTTCCCTGTAAAATCGAAAGGGCACCAGCATTATGGAGCGCCATTGTCGTTTCAATATATTCCAATAACGTTGGCTCCTCAAGGACAAAATTTAATGGTTTCTTCTGATTTAACACCCGGTCAACTGGAATTGCAGAACCGTATTCATCTTCTACTCCCATATTCGCAAGCACAGCGTGCCCGTCAAGCAGGATTTCCGGATCAAAAGCGCCAGCAAGAGCATTCCGGACTCCAGTAGCCGTCACCACAAAATCGGCCTGTCGCAACACCTCTTCCAACCGGCTGCGCTCCTTTAAAGTAAGAAAATTAACATTTTCCGGCAATTCTCCAGCCGGTTCTTTCAGATCCACGACTGTCACCTGTAATTGCCGCTCCTGAGCATACATGGCAATCCCGCGCCCGACTTTCCCATAGCCGAACAAAACCAGTTTCGCATTAGGCAAACAAGGGATATTCAAAAAATCCAATGCCCTGAAAAGACCGTTGCCGGTTCCCAGACAAGTTTCAATTTCTTTGATTCGGCTGGCATCGGCCAGAAAAACCGGCTTTGCACAACTGCGAAACCGCCCTGCCCCGGTTCGAGTTAGTTCAACAAAACCGTACTTGACAGGACTATCTGCAAAGGAACCCGCACAATCCAGAATCACATCAAACTGCTTCTGTGCTGGAAGGCTGTCGGAATATACGTGTATTCCCCAATTGCGAAGCAACGTCACCACATCAGGGTCATGCGGCATCATTCTTCCGACCGCCAGCGACAGTTCTGCGCCTCCTTCCAGTAACGCCCAATACTTTGCCATGGTATTTCGAAAAATTGGAGTCACATCAAGCAATTTCCTGCCGGCGAAGGGCTGGGAATGACGCCATTCTTCCGCCTGAGCAATCAGCGCCGGATACTGTTCCGGGACATAAAAAGATCGGACGTGTGCCAGAATCCGGGAACTTAACTCCGTCTGTCCATTCATAGACTCATTTCTCCGGGTCGGATCAGACTGCAAAAGTCAACACTCTGTTCTGTTGAAGAATGCCGCCCCAACAGAACGACCTGGTCGTCGCCCTCAATCAGTTTCAATTTCATCAGTTCCTGAAGTGCATTTTTCGACAACGATCCCCAATCTTCCACAAAATCGGTATGGAAAGAAACCACGCCATAACTCAACGCCAGCTGACGCACCACCACAGGATTATAGCTGAACGCATAAATCGGAACCCGGCAGCGGAAAGCCGCGCACATTCGACTGGAACGTCCGGTTGCCGTATTGCAGACAATTGCTTTAATCGGGAAACGCTCCGTCGCATCAATTGCCGATTTGACCAAATGAGCACTCTCCGCCCCCAGCAGCTCGCCGGCAACATCATCAATTCGGGAACGAAGTTTCAAATTCCCCTTTTCAGACTCGCGCAAAATACGAGTCATCATTTTTACCGCTTCAACCGGATAATTTCCCTGCGCCGTCTCCCCGCTGAGCATTACAGCATCAGTACCATCAAAAACAGCATTGGCGACGTCGCTGACTTCTGCACGTGTCGGCAACGGGGAATTTTCCATGCTCTGCAACATTTGCGTAGCGGTAATTACCGGCTTACAGCGCCGCATACATTCATAAATCATCTTTTTCTGAATCAAAGGAACTTCTTCCAACGGAATTTCGATCCCCAAATCACCGCGTGCGACCATAATTCCATGGGCGACATCCAGAATCGAACTGAGATTTTCCACGCCCTGACGATTTTCGATTTTGGCAATAATCTGAATCGGGCTTTCTGCCGTATCAAGAATGCTTTGCACTGCCATTACATCGTCACGGTTCCGGACAAAAGAATGGGCAATAAAGGAAAGATTCTTGCGAATAGCAAAATCGATAAATTCCCGATCCCTCTGGGATAATGCCGGCATACTCAAATCCGCGCCGGGAACATTCACTGACTTTCTGTCACTCACCAATCCGCCCGTAATCACTCGGCAAACCAGTTCCCGGTTGGATCGCGATTCAATCTGTAGATCAACCTCCCCGTCACCCAGAATGATATGCTGCCCAATGGAAACTTCTTCAACAAATTTGGAAAAATTTACCTGAAACCCTTTGTCGCCGGGAACCTCGTGGGCCGAAACAATCAACGTCTTCCCTATCTCGGCTTCCAACGGAGACGCAATATTCATCGTGCGGATATTCGGGCCTTTTGTATCAATCATAATTGCAATACGGTCGGATACCTGGCGAATATTATCAACCAACTGTTCAGCAGTCTCAATATCCAGATGAGCCGTATTTAAACGGGCAACACTCATTCCGCTTTCATAGAATTTGCGAAGCATCTCGACTGTCCCGACCTTCGGGGAAATCGTTGCAACAATTTTGGTTCCTGCAAAATTCATCGTTTCATGCGTCATAATCGCTCCTCAGGGTATTTCAGAAAAGGAATGCAATTATTACATCCCATCGGATCAATTGCGGCGGAGAAAAGCCGCAACATCGTCAATAATTTTTTCAAGTGGATTCAGGGGTTGCCAGTTCAATAAGCTACGAACTTTTGCCGTATCCGGTTTACGACGGCGCATATCTTCAAACCCAGCCTCATAA
>CALGPR010000188.1 GCA_937960425.1 uncultured Lentisphaeria bacterium | reverse complement strand
AACTATTGATAGAGGTTCCCTAAACATTCAAAAAATCATTACTGCAAAGTTGATTTATTTTAGGAAGCGAAACAAATGAAACGAAAATATACCTGTTGGGCAACGTTCTTTTGTCCACTTTTTGCCTTTCTGTCGTTCTCCGAAGCTTCTGCTGCGGAATGGACCAGCAATGATTTACATCCCATCATCGACATCAGCCAAAGCTATTCCTCTCCCAACCGTAACGCATCTGTAGATGGAATGCCATTAACAATTCATGGAGAAACATATGATACTGGAATCGGCGGACACGCCGATTGCACATTTACTCTGATCCTTGATGGGGAAGCCACGCGGTTAACCGGTCTTGTGGGCATTGATGACGAAACCGCAGGACGAGGCGAAGTCATTTGTAAATGGTATGATGATTCCAATGAAGAACCAAAACTGCTCTGGGAATCCGGGACCTTGAAAGGCGGCGACGCGGCCAAAGCGTTTGATATTCCTCTGAAGGGAATTACCAAATTGCGATTCTTCGGTGATAAAGGAGAAAAAGATTTTTACGATCACATTGACATTGTCAACTTGAAAATTGAATATAGTGGAAAAAAACCGGAAGCAGTTTCCAGCGCCAATGTCGTGAAAACCGATGCTCTCAGCTGGATCTTCAAGGCAAATCCTGGAGAACCGCTAAAGCAGGTAGGCTTCGGTATTGACGCCTTTGCTCCTCCGGCAGTTGCTGTTCTCAACTATCCCCACCGGGATTACGGCAATTTTATGATGGATGAAACACTCCGGGTCATTCAACCGGACGGCTCGCACAATTTAGATTTACGCTATGACAAACTTGAGGTCAAGGAAATCGATGCCAATGTCAATGAAACAACTTTTTTTCTCAAAGACCTGGCTTATCCAATAACGGCAGAGTTGGTTATCACAGCCTACAAAGCGGAAAATGTTTTTACAAGTGAACTCAAATTGCATAACAATGGAGAAAAACCTATAGAAATCCTCGCCCGTGACGCTGTTTTCCTTCAGCTCCCCAATAACCGCGATGCCTACTTAACGAGTTTCACCGGTGAATGGGCGCAGGAAATGACTGGTGTTGAAGAAAATAAAATTGGCAATGGTGTATTAAAGCGTCAGCACAAAGGTGTTATTCGCACAGCATGGCCGGATTATCCGGGATGCTTTATCAGTTTTGACACCCCTGCAGAAGAAGAATCAGGGGAAGTTTTCGGCGCAGCTTTTGCATGGACAGGCAGCTGGCAGTACAAAATCACAAAACTTCCTGATGGAAAATTATTTTACAGTGCCGGTGTTCCTGACGATGACCTGATCCAACTTTTGCCAGGAGAAACATACACATCTCCTCGAGCTGTTTTGACCTACAGCAACAAGGGCATCGGGCAGGCGTCCAGAAACTTTCAAAATTTCGGGTTGAATTACAATATATACAACTCTGCCAGCGAACGTCCAGTTGTCTTAAACACATGGGAAGGCGCCTATTTTACCTTTGACGAACCGACGCTGATTGCAATGATGGATGGGGCTCAGGAACTCGGAATTGAAATGTTTGTTCTTGACGACGGTTGGTTCGGCAATGGAGAATATCAGCGAAATGGTGATAATGCAGGTTTGGGGGATTGGCAGGTTAATACAGCCAAATTGCCCCATGGGCTTGAATACCTGATTGATGAAACAGAAAAGCGTGGCATGAAATTCGGATTATGGGTTGAACCGGAAATGGTTAATCCTGCCAGCAACTTATTTCACCAACACCCGGAATGGGTAATGGCTCCTCCGAATCGTGACCTCCGTACTGCAAGGAACCAGTACGTTCTGGATTTAAGTCAACCGGAAGTAGAAGAGTTTGTCTACCAGTCAGTCGCGAATATTCTCACTGAGCATCCACGGATCAGCTACATCAAGTGGGATCACAATTGCGTCGGCTTGAATGTCGGTAGCGCTACACTGGGAACCAATCAAGGGGCTTTGTCTGAAAAGCACACTGCGGCCTATTACCGGATCATGGAACGGTTGCGTAAGAATTTTCCCGCTGTGCAGTTCCAGCTGTGCAGCTCAGGAGCTGGAAGAACCGATATGGGCTCCATGCATTACAGCGATGAATTCTGGGGCAGTGACGAAACCAATGCAATCAAGCGTATTCCCATCCAATGGGGTTGGAGTCACTTTTTCCCTTCCAAAGTTGTGGCAAGCCATATCGGCAAATACGGGGATGGAGACTTCAAACTCCGCGCTGATGTTGCTATGACTGGCCGTCTTGGAGTTGAACTTTCTCCGGCTACCGTTACTGAAGCTGACCGGGCAGTAATTCGCAAAGGTATCGATGAATACAAAAAAATTCGTCCGTTGCTGCATACTGCGGATTTATACCGTGGCCGCTCCCCCCACAAATCTCAAACAACAGAACTGACTTTTGTTTCTAAAGACAAAAAAGAAGCTGTCTTCTTTGGGTTTAAACGCAACACGGGTGCGTCAGAAGAGTTCCTGAAAATGAGCGGGTTAAAACCGGATGCAAAATATAACTTGACAGAAATCAATCCTGATACAGAGCCGCGTTTCACTCCCGGGACATTCACGGGGAAAGAATTGATGGAACAGGGGCTTGCTGTCAAATTTCCGGAAAAACCGTCAAGTGTGGTGGTCAAATTAACTGAACAATAAACCGTTTCTGATAAATCAAAGCTCACTGAGCCGGCAATTGCACTCAGTGAGTCTCTTCTGGTGAAGTAATGAGATTAATTGTGTACAACATTGCTTATGGGACTGGTTCTCCGGGCGGGGAATCGCTTCGTCTGGTCAGCGGATACCGATACTTGAAAACCCCGGAATTCTTTTTTGCAAAAATTGTCCATTTTCTCCGTCATGTCCGTCCGGATATTGTGGTATTGGTTGAAACTGACCTTGGAAGCCGCAGGACAGGAGGAAAAAATCAGGTTGAAAAGCTCGCTTGCCATTTGCAATTGGATTTTCTGGCGTCAGCAAAATACGGAACTCATTCTCTGCTGCGCAGAATCCCCTACATGGAATATCAGGCAAATGCGCTGCTAAGTAACGTTCCGATTACAGAGCCATCATGCCGCTATTTGCCAATTGGCGTTAAAAAGCTGGTTCTTTCTGGAGAAATTAGCGGGATCAGTGTCTTTGTTATCCATCTGTCTCTGCAGCGTAAAACGCGTGCAAGCCAACTTCAAGCAATCGCTGAAGTGCTACCGAAAAACAAACCGACCATAGTTTGCGGGGACTTCAATACATTCGCCGGCACTGATGAACTCCTGGAGTTTTATCAGAAAACCGGGTTGCGCAACGCAAATCGGGGAGAAAATCCAACATATCCATCGTGGAGTCCCCGCAGTTGTCTGGATCATGTTCTCTATTCAGAGCATATTCAGGTATACCACTTTGAAATTCCTCATGTGGAATATTCTGATCATCTGCCAATAATTATAGACTTTAATGTTCTGGTGTAATGCAATCGTTGTAAGAAGCCATCTATTGTTCCTGAAAAACAGGAATTGAATTCCCGTCAAAATTTTTGATAAAAGCAACTTGTCCCAATGCCAAAGTCCAAGAAAATTCGAATAATGCCGGTGAACACTCTCCAGAAAACTTATCGGCTTATATGAAAGTGGGAACTTTATTGACTACTGATTTCAGCAGGAAAAATATGACAGACAAAACACTGCTCTCGGGTAGTCTTTCTTTCCCCCGATTTTATCATTAACCAGCGAAGCAGCTACCTATGTCGGTCGATTCACAGCCGACTGCTAAATAGCTTTAACCTTTTAAAGAAAAGAAAAACTGATTACCTGAATTTTACCGTCAATTTCTCCAGTCAATAAGCGAAACATCAAATCCTGGGTAATGGGTTCTTCGTTCGCTTCAGAATTACGGCAGAATGTCACCCGGTATACGAAATTTCTCACTAATGGGGTTTGTAATTCTCCCATATATTCGAATGAGATGATCTCTCCAGACTGACGCGTCATCTCATTCCGTGCGGCCTGAAATGCTTCCGGCGTCATTGCTTTGGCTGCCTCTGCACTCAAGTATTCTACAAATGCAGAATAATCATTTTCTTGAATTGCCCGAAGCATCTGATTACCGATTGCAACATTGCTGTCTGCTTCCGAAGACACAACAATATTATCTGTATCACTGCACATTGAAGTACACCCGCCACTGAAAAACAGAAGCCCTCCTGTCATCAATAAAAATACACTGATTTGACCTGTTTTCATTCTAAACACCTTTTTTTGAGAAGAAAATACTGAAGCACTCCCCCTTCCCCCACCTAAAAATAAATAATACCTAATTCCTGCCAGTAATTTGCTGATATAAAATTCTACAATAATTCACGACTCAAAAAATCTCTGACAAGCACTTTGATCTTCAATTTTCTTCGTAAAATATCACAAACGATATCATTTTCCATTAGCTTCTGCCTGGTTAATAAACTTCATACCAGTTCCTAATTATTTTGACTGGCAAGACCTTTAGTATACTGTTTACTTTTCCCCGTAAATCCCGGCTTATCCATTGGAGACTCCCACTCGACTTGGCCAACAACAATTAATTCAGCATCTTTAATGGAATCGGATTTCGAGGAAAAGAAGTAACCGATATAGGGAATATCACAAAGCCATGGCACACCTGTTGTCGAGGTAACCACTTCTTTCTTTGTCAGTCCTCCGATAACAAAGCCATCTTTTCCAAACGGCAAGCTGACCTGCTGCGTGACAACATTACCCTGGGAAATACGTGGAGTACCATCGGATTGAAATCCAAGTAAACTGGAATTGGCCAACGTAACGTCAAAAAGAGTTTCGTTTAAGTTGACGGAAACATTGTTTACTGTCATGGTAAAACCAAATTCAGCTGTGGAAACAGTGCTTGTCTGTGCATTCCCTTTACCAACGCCCAAAGCATCTCCAGAGGGAATAACGCTCCCGATGATGGAAGACAACAGTTCATATGGCCCGACCCCATAGGGATCCGGCGTTTCCGGGATGGTTGCGCCATCAACAGGTTCAGACACATCAATGTAAACAATCTGGGAAGTACATGATAAGGAAGCCGGGTACGCATTGCGAATCACAAGCTCCCCGGTATGGACAACTTTTGCCTTTCCTTTGGCGGCGAGGAAATCAATATAACGTGTATTCCACTGAGGATTGAAGTTATAGAAGTTCGTACGCTCCGACCCGATAGGGCGTGATGGCATAGTTGCACCGGTATAAATTGCTTCCCAATTATTGCGGTAGCGTCCTCCAGCAGAAAAGAAATTTACGCCTTCATTATTCTTCCATGCCTGAAAATCAATTCCAATTTTATCATCATTTTCTGCTGTCAGTTCATAAACCTGAATTTTCAGTCGAACTTGCGGGATCGGCACATCATATTTTGCAAGCATGTTAGCAATATTGTCACAGGAGTAATTTTCCACATCAAAAATCAACCAGTTCAAGTCCGGATCATAAGCGACAATATCCTGCCCCTGCCACAATTCTGTTACATCACTGATGTTCATACCCATATTTTCGATCAACGGCATCAGATTTCTAGCAGGAACGAATTTGGGCATGTAGATAAACATTTGCGATCCATAACTAAGGTCGCCATTCTCAGGCTTGTCAAGCATCGCAACCAGAGAATCAATTCCAATTCCGTTTTCATTGTCCTGAAAACGATACTCTTCAGCGCTGACAATCAGAAGACCGGTGCCGTCGACATATTTCAGGCATTCAACAGCAGTATTACTTCCCAGCTGCACTGCAGGATTATATCCCTCCTGTGCATTCGCCGGAGACAACACCGGAGTACTTTCGGTTGCCACATAAGGCGCTGTTGTCGTATTGGAAGGGTATTGCTGCTGTAGTGTAGCATTACCAACACGTTTGGATTGCACCATTTGACGCAAGTAATCACGGAATTCATAGGCATCGACATGTTGCAAAAGGTAAGTTTTCGTCACCACGCGGGGATCATTGTTATCACGAATGAAATGAACTACTTTGGTGTCGTCTTCAACATTCATAACAATACGCGCTTCAATTCTACTGGGATCATATCCGCCAGTATTGTTAAAATTTGAATCACGAGGTACACCGGGAATATCCGCGGCAAAAGAGCTCGCGGCAGCTGCCACAACCGCAGCCGTTGACAGAAAATGCTTATTCATAACTCAAACTCCTCAAGTATCAAACTGCTTTTTCTCAATTTTCCGCTGCGGAATCGGACGTATTTTCTGAAATTGTTTTTTCTTTTGTTGCTCGAGCTGCAGAACGAATATCAAGAAGTTCGCCAACATTCATTCCATCCGGCTTGGCTGTATTCAACGGCTCTACGGTCACCGTTAAATACACGCGAGTATTTTCCTCATTTGTTGTCGTCGTACTGAAAAAATACCCCAGGAAAGGAATATCCATCAAAAACGGAACTCCAATTTGCTGTTCCACCTTCTGGACTTTATTCCATTGTCCCAGGATAACTTCCTGATGGAGATCAATCAGCACATTGCCGGTAAGAGTATTCGTTTCGACCACTTCAGCGCCAACATTGTTGCGTTCAACCACATTGGCGGTCTGGATATTATAACCGAAAAAAACTGTTCCATTCAATCGGGAATATTCTCCAGGTTGATATGATGCGACAGAAAATGCCTCTGAGTTTGGATATCCTGCCTGCATTTCTCCATAATGCATGTTGACAATTGGTTGATCAATGCGCAGATAAACCTGATTAAAGCCGGATGGAAGATTCAGGGAGCTTGCCGCAACGCTGGTTTGATCGTTATCGGACTTCACGATATTCTGCAACTCAGGGTTAAAGTAAGTTGCATATGAACGGGAATCGGAATTGGCAACTGTCAGCGAAGCAGTGTTGGTAACCTGCGCTTTTCCTCCCTGTTCTAAAAGGCGGATAAAACTGGCATCGAACTGTGGAGCAAACAAAAACCCTCCCGCAGGTCCCGACATTGCCTGAAGAGCAGCAGTTCCTGCAGAGGAAATGCTAAAAGCATCAAAACCAGCCTGAAAAATGTTCAACCCTGGACCATTTTTCCACGCAAGATAGTCAATGCCAATGTCCTTGAGCTCACTTTCGCGCACCTCATGCAACGTAAAATGAAACGTCAACTGTGGAGCCGGTCGATCAAGATAGCCAAGGAACTGATAGACATATTCTGTATTGGATGAATTATCTTTCCAGTAGATCTGATTGGAATTTGCATCCCAGGCATACAGAGAACTGTAAGGCCCTGCTCCAATTACAGAGTTAACCAGAACATCCAGCAAAGCCTGCCCGGAGCGATATTTGGGACGATATACTGCACGTGTGATTCCAGTGCCCTTGATAATATCGCCAGGAACTTTGCCATCTATTTCAATATTGCGGTCAACCTTTGCAATAAAATCATCGACATAAGGCATCATTTCTATCGGACAAGTAACTGTCAACATCTGAACATTGTTGGCGTTTACCATACAATTAACCGAAGAATTCATGTTGTATCGCATGACAATCCCCATAACGAATGGGGTAATATCATTTGCCTGGACATACTTGAGCGTGTAAATTTTGGATACCATGTAATCCTGGGCATCATCCTGTACAAAACGCAATGTCCGTGTAGCATTTTCCTCCGCCATCAGCGGAGACACCAACAACGGCAGAAGCAATAATGCGCCGTAAATACTTCTCCTCATAATTTCTCCTCCTGAAACGATTTTCTACCTGGTAATATTAAAAAATAAAAAATTGCTGCCTCCTCTCAGGATTTCTCTCTACCATCTGATTTACCAGATACCACAAATTTGGTCTACGTCAAGAAAAAAAACGAAAAATCCTCTATTTTTCAGAGGATTTTTCGTAAAAGTGATAAAATTCAATATTTATCTGGAAAATCTCAGCATTCCAAAAAAGTCTGTGGTATGATATCCTTGATTATGTGTAGAAGAAAACGATGTCACAGGCTCCTGAAAATTACAACGGATCACATTAAAGAACCAAACTTGATCTTCTGAAGGATGCTGCGGTTGCAGAGGCTCAAGTTCTACCATTGGGAAGCGCAAAACTGCAGTCCAACCATCTTTGTGCCGCTCGGTATAGACTTCCCAATCCGGATCGTAAGTATCATTCCCTTCAGCACAGCGTTCATCATAATAATTGCCATAAGGATCGATACAGAAATGGCCGTAAACTTTCACATTATTGGGTTGAATAAAAATTTCTACAGCCTCTTGATTCAAAAAAACAGTATCATCATGTTTCCGACACTGTGCCGGAGTAACCTCAGCCATGCGCGGCTGGGTCATATCCAATTTCAAAAACAGACTTCCATCCGCATAGGCGATTTTACCGATTGTTGGAGATGCCTCTCCGGGCGCAGACTCATCATCTTTTGCCAGCACAAATTCTGCAGCTCTTGCCCAGAATGTTGTATCGGGCTGCGTGCCGACAGGAACTTCTGTATTCAAAATCGGGACTGTAATTTCCGGAACGACAACACTGACACGCTCTTCTACACGTTTGACCATATTTTCCTGCTGCGCAACATCCAGACCGACAGCAGCAAGTTCCGGTAAAATCTTTTTGACGATGGGCAAAAGTGCTAACACTTTTTCCCGGTCTCCCCGTTCATTTGCAGCGGCAAGCTCCAGGACAAGTTTGCGTTTTTCTGTAATCATCTCTGCCGCTTCCAAGCTGCGGCATTGCCGAATGGCGGCCCGATAAGAGCGTTCGGGATCATATTTTTTCGGATTCCACACATAATCTCCGGCAGTACGGATATATGGTGCGCTCCAATATTTCCCGAAGGTGTGTGCATTCAGGAAAATAATCCCATCACTATCTTCGGAAAAAGAATCATAGAATTGTGTTGTCCAGCCCGGCATATCTGGGTCAAAGCATTGACTATTGTCCCACATAACCAGTTTCCGCCCGGACGAAAGATAACAAGTGAAATCGTTATAGTCTTCTTTGGAAATCTTTTGAGAACAAATTTGGGGACCAGTCCAAACCAGGTAAATTTCCCTGGGAGCAACGGCATCAAAGTCCTGAAGATATCCGTATGAAGCAGGATTAGAAAGATCATGCTGTTTCGTCGAATATGTCGGGGGAACAAATGAAACTTCCATATCCGGAAATTCCTTGTGTATAGTCTCATAAAGTTGCTTCATCATTGTGCCGTGTGCACGTCCAACCGAATCATTAAAAACTTCGCGTTCTTGCTCGGTCGGACAGACATAACGGCCTTTTACTTTTGGGGTCCAGTCATCTACACAAATCATTAAATGTTTGAACCCGGCATTCCCCACCCACCGGCAACGCTCTATCAGCAAAGCAATATCCTCGGGATTGGCACAATTAAAAACCGGACGTGTCCTCACTCCATCAAAAGCATAAATATGCAGGAGGAACATAAAATCCATCATGCCCATGTCACTCAGTTTCCGGATTTCGTCAAAAACCTCTTTAACCGGGCGCTGACCGAATTTGCCATCAATAGAAAAGTTATCGTAATTGGTACGCCATTGAACAGCAAATCCGCCAATCTTCACTTTCGCCAATTCAAGGTAATCCGCCTCTTTACCTGGGCCATAGTCACCAGCATACCGCCCCTGCCACACGGGATAATCCGTCACATCTGCAACTGCAAATTCCGTCTCTTCGGCCATTTGCCTCAAAGTCATCAGCCCATAAAACGCCCCTCTACGGTCACGGCCTGTAATGGTTATACTGTCCTCTTCTGCATCAATCGTATAACCATCCCTGGGCAAATTCAATTCAGGATCAATATAGACGTTTAACGTATAGGTATTTTGACCATCTTGTTGTTCAGGGCTGAATTGCGATAACAACTCCAGCCCCAAATCAATCAAAGGATTCTGTTGAATTTCTCCCCGAGCCCAAGAACGACCAGGAGAATAAAGAAAAACCTCCTCTGTATCAATTTTCTGCGGTAGCGGCAGCAAATACTCAAACGGGGCGGCAATTACCGGCTGCATAAGTACAAATAACACTGTTCCAGCCATTGCAATATGTCGTTTCATTTATCTCTCCGTGTTTATGACTGTTTTTCTTTTTCCGATTCCACAACGACAGAATCAAGTTTGTTTTTACTATAACACAAATAGGAAAAAAACAAAAGGTAAATCGCTTTTCCTTTAAAAAAACTTTTTGCAACCAACAATTTATAAAGTTCACCCTACGATTTACAGAGGAAGTTATTTTATCGATTATTACATTATATTGTCCCATTGAAAGAAATGCTAAATCAGGGTTTGCTGAACCGGATAGCTGTATAGCAGTCTCCGGGTCAGCAAACCCTACGTAATTCCAACTTTGAAAAACGAAGGGCATTTCCAGGTGATGTCATCTTTGAAAAATGGAAAAAATATTCTCAGATTATTTTCAGCAATAAGGATAGTCT
>CALGPR010000187.1 GCA_937960425.1 uncultured Lentisphaeria bacterium | reverse complement strand
TAACTCAGCGCTTTCGATTATTCAATGACCATCAGCGGTTGACCATATTCGACCGCCTGTCCGTTTTCCACCAGAAATTCTTTGACAACGCCACTCTTTTCTGCCTTGATTTCATTCATGACCTTCATCGCTTCGATAATCCCGATCGTGGTTTCCTCCGTCACTTTGTCGCCAATCTGGACAAAGGGAGCGGCATCTGGACTGGACGCACGGTAAAACGTTCCAACAATCGGAGAATCAATAGTAATGCGTTCCACAGCAGCCGCTGGAGCGCCCGGCGCTACAGGTGCAGCGGCAGGCGCCGCAATCGCCGCAGGCAATGCCGCAACAGGGGCCGGAGCAACCGCTGCCGGAATCGGCGCAGCAACAACCGGGTTCCCTCCACGCTTGATGCACAAGTTATACTCTTCGGCTTCAATCTTAAATTCAGTCAAATCATTTTCGGACATCAATTTGACAATTGTCTTAATTTCTTCGATTTTCATAATTGATTGATTTCCTTGATTATATGGAAAGTTTCTTCATTTCCCTGCAGAGGATAGCGACAGTTTGCGGATCAACGCCCGCAATGCCCATTCGTAGGTGTCGGCGCCAAAGCCGGCAAAAATCCCGACACAACCGGCCGCAGTCATAGAAGTATGACGAAAGCTTTCGCGGCCGGTAATGTTACTTAAATGCACTTCAACAGCGGGAATCTTTACCGCTTTGAGCGCATCCAGAATCGCAATGCTGGTATGCGTATATGCCGCAGGATTGATCACAATACCGTCCACGCCATCATAAAATGCTGCGGCGATCCGATCGACGATCTCCCCTTCGATATTTGACTGAAATACATCGAGTTCAACGTCACATTCCCGCGCAACTTCGCGCAAATGCTCATTGATGGACTTCAACGTTGTTTTCCCGTAAATATCCGGCTCGCGTACTCCGAGCAATTGCAGATTCGGTCCATGTATGACTAATAGTTTCATAATAATACTATAGAACGAAAATGTCCGTTTTGCAACCGTAAAATCTTTGCACAACGAAATTTCCCCCCGCCTTCCTGTAAAAAACTCACTGATTTCCCGGTACCGGCTCTAAAATCGTAAAAACTTCGTCCGGCTCCGGAATCAACGTCAACAACCTTGCGGAATCAAATTGCGACTTCTCTGCCGCTGCACTGCTGCCGCCTTGTTGTGACGGAACAGTGCCAATCGGAGGTTGCTCTGCAACATCCGGAGAAGAAGGAATTGCCCAGTAAATTACCAGTGCAATAATCAACAACAGAAAAACCCCGATGAGAGATGAAGCGATCAAGAACATCTGCTTCAGTTTCTTTTCGTTAGCAGCACTTCCCTCAGTATCAATTTCAAGCCGGTTGATAAACTCTTCAGGCACCTTGTACTCTAAATGCCGGCGGAGTTCTTCAACCAATTTTGCTGTATCACCGGCGTCCATGCCGTAAAAAGCGCCCAACTTGCGGACATAAGCGATAATGTACACCGCCGGTGGCAGGAAGCTGTAATCTTCATTTTCCACGGCTTCGATGTACGGGCTGTGAATTCGCGTTGCCGCTTCAACGTCGGCAATTGAGAGCCCGGCACGAAGACGGGCTTCCCGCAAAATCCGCCCGAACTCCGGCGCAGGATGCGGTCCCCTCTCGTTGGCTGGAGAAGTTTTTTTGATTTCTTCCATCTTTTTGTTTTTCCTGATCTGTATCGCCGGGATCTTATCAGCCGGCTGTCCATTTTATACTATGTTCCTGCAAAACCTCTATTGCAAATCGAAAATTGTTTATTCTCCAGTCACGTCATCAAAAACGAGGATATCCCGTTTGCTCCCGCCCTGCTGCGGCGGCCCGACAATCCCCCGCTCTTCAAACAAGTCAATCAAATCAGCAGCGCGGTTGTAACCAATGCGCAATCGGCGTTGCAAATAACTGGTGGAAGCCTGCCGTTCCCGTAAAATAATTTCCAAAGCTTTTCCCACCAGTTCACTGTCCCCCGGTTCCAAATATTTTTCGACAATCGGATCAAAATCCGGAGTATCATCAATAGAGGCGCCTTCTCCCATTCCGCCGTCTTCCTCAATTTCTTCAGGAGAAGCCACAACACTATCATTGAACACCTGCGGTGCCTGAGCAGAGATAAATTCTACAACTTTGGCAATATCATCATCAGAAACCATTGCTCCCTGAATCCGCGCGAGATCCGCGCAGCCCGGGGGAATAAACAACATATCTCCGCGTCCCAGCAATGTTTCCGCGCCCTGCTTGTCGAGAATCACACGGCTATCCACAGAACTGGAAACCTGGAACGCGATCCGGGTAGGCAGATTGGCTTTGATCACACCGGTAATGATCTGACGGGAAGGCCGCTGCGTAGCAATGACCAGATGGATCCCGGCCGCACGTCCTTTCTGGGCAATTTTCGCAATTGACGTCTCTACTTCCGCCTTGGAACCGGTCATCATAATATCTGCCAATTCGTCAAGGATGATGACCAGTACCGGCATTTTATCGGGAATGGGTTCATTGTTACGGTCAAACCCGCCAAGTTGATCCGGCCGACGACTATTGAACCCCTTCAAATTCTTGCAATGCGCATCAGCCAATACACGATAGCGACGCTCCATTTCGAGCACTGACCATGCCAACGCGCGAACAATCTTTTCCGGATCGTTAATTACAGGAGTAATCAACTGTGGTAATGTCCCGTAGGCCTCCATTTCCACCACCTTCGGGTCAACAAGGATTAAGCGTAACTCGTCCGGCTTGAAATGAAAAAGCAAACTCATAATCAAAGTATTCATGCACACGCTTTTACCGCTGCCGGTTGCACCGGCGATCAACAAATGGGGTGCCCGAGCGAGATCGAGAACAATTGCCTTTCCGGAAACGTCTTTCCCTAAAACAATTGGAATTTCCGCATTGGAATGCAACCATTCCGGCGACTCCATCACTGATCGCAAAAAGACAGCCTGCGGGTTGGAATTGGGAATTTCAATCCCGACGACATTCCGCCCGGGAACCGGTGCCAGAATGCGTACCTGTTTGGCTTCGAGTTCCAAAGCGATATTATTACTTAATTGGGCAATCCGGTTCACCAGCACCCCGGGTTGCAATTTGATTTCAAACCGGGTCACACGTGGGCCACTGACCGAACTGACGACTTCCCCTTCCACTTTAAAGCTGTCGAGCGTCCGTTGCAAACGGAACTTTGCATCTTCAAGAAATGCCGGATCTTCCCCGGGGCCTTCTTCACCTTTGCTGAGCATAGCGACCGGCGGCAGCGTAAACTCCCCGAGCGGAGCGGCTTTCACGGCTTCGCCTTCAATCACTGGCTCCGTATTCGGAACCGGGAGTCCGATAGCCGGAGAGTTACCGCGACGCAACACTTCATTTCCCGTATGCTGAGGAGTAAAAGCTGCCGGATGCCCAGAACTGTTTCCGGTCGGCTGTGTATTCGTCATCTCAATATCTTCTTCGGTTTCTACGACTGCAGAACTTTCCTGGATCATAATTGCCGGAGGCGGATCAACTTTCGTCGTGGCAACAGGTCGAGATGGCTCGGCAGTAAGGGTGGGAGATGAACTTGTCGCAATTCCTGCCGGAACATTCAATGCGCCAGGAGTTTGCGACAACTGTTCTGCGAGTTGCTGAGCCTGTGCAGCAAGAACTTTTGCCTGCTCTGCCTGCCGTGCCAGCTGCTGCTGTTGTAATGCTCGAGCAGCCTCGGCAGCACGTTGGGCGGCTTCCGCCGCACGTTGAACTTCTTCTGCTCTTCGTGTTTCCTCTTGAATCCTGCGTTCTTCTTCCTGAGCCAGTGCTTTTTCTCTTGCTGCTGCTTCACGGCGTTCCGCGCGTGCCCGTAAATCCCGGATAAAATCGGAAACATGGCCCCAAATCCGCTCCGGTTGTACTTGAATTTCTCCGGCAACGGTACTTTCGGCAATATTTCTTTCCGGGCGACGGCTGAAAATCCATTTTACGATCCAATGCCAATCTGCGACATAAAGCAGAATCAATCCTGCCATAACAAATGCTGCTCCGACAATTGCGCTGCCGACGGCTCCGATCCACAGGCGCAGAATTCCACTTGGGGCATCAACAGTGGAAGGGGACGCCAGCAATTGCCCCAGAACACCTCCGGAAAGCGCAGATTCCGGCGACTCTATCCTGCCAATCCCTAACACATCTGTTTGTTCGACAAAAGTTTGAGGGCTGAGGGCAAAAAGGATCACGGCTCCAACCATAATCAATACTCCTCCCCAAACGCCTCCATGCTTCCGTCCGGTCATCGGCAGAAATGCCCGGATACAGCCAAGAATCAACAATCCGAGCAAAACATATGATGCCAATCCCAAGCAAAGCAATAATGCCGCGGCAACAAAAGCTCCCAGCGATCCAATATAATTCAAGGCAATCCCGTCATTACCGCCAGATAAAACAGCGAAATCAGAACTTTGATGAGACAAGAGCGACAACGTCAGCAACAAAGTGCCGAGCAATAGAAAAAAATAACG
>CALGPR010000186.1 GCA_937960425.1 uncultured Lentisphaeria bacterium | reverse complement strand
CTTGATATTGTTGTAAAACCTCCTGTAACGCTTCCCGCGCGGCGATGTCCAAATGTGTGGTCGGTTCGTCGAGAACTAGTAAATTCGGAGGATTGACAAAAATTCGAGCGAAGCACAGGCGGATTTTTTCCCCGCCTGACAACATACTGCAAAGTTTGTCCATATCAGCCCCGGAAAAACCGAAACTCCCCAATACGTTCGGAATATTATTCAGAGGAAAATCCCGTTTGGCTGCACTGCGGACTACGTCGTAAGCTGATTGTCCGGCAGGAAGGATGTCGGCAAATTCCTGCGCCTGGTAGCCAAGGATAACGTTATGCCCGATGACAACCCTCCCGGATTGTGGTGTTAAATTTCCGGTAAGCAGTTTCAACAAGGTACTTTTGCCTGTCCCATTGTAACCGATGATGGCAATTTTATCGCCTGACTCAATATTGAGAGAAATATTTTCCAGAAGGTGTTTTTGTCCGGGATACGCAAACGAAACATTTTCGATGCGTGCTGCCTCTGTGCCACATGGCGGAGGCGAGGGCAGGCGGATTGTCCCTTTGAAACTGAGTTCATCCAGAACTGTGATATCTTCCATTTTATCCAAAGCTTTCTGCCAGCTTTTTGCCTGCGCAGCCTTGGTTGCTTTGGCGCGAAAACGGTCGATGGTACGTTGCATTTCTTTCTTTTTGCGTTCCTGCCGGCGGAATGCTGATTCAGAACTGAGTCGACGGTTTTCCCGTTCAGCACGGTAAAAATCATAGTTCCCTGGATATCTGGTTGCTTCGCCGCCATTGATTTCCAGCGTAATACTGGTTAATCTGTTGAGCAGAAAACGGTCATGTGAAATCAGCAGCATTGTCCCCTGAAATGATTTCAGAAACCGGCACAGCCATTCTACTGCGGGGATATCCAGATAGTTGGATGGTTCATCAAGGAGCAGGATATCTGGTCGGGAGATCAGGGTACGGGCAAGATTTGCACGCATTTGCCAGCCACCGGAAAACGTCGATAACAAGTGGTCAAATTGATCAACGGCAAAGCCCAATCCGCAAAGTGCCGCTTCTGCTTCTGAACGGAGACGATATCCGCCGGCGTGTTCAAAATCCGTTTGCAGTTGGCCATGACGTTGCAGTAGTTGCTGTTTGCGTTCTTCTGTAAGCGTACCGGTTGCAAGCTCGTGTTCAACCTCGTGAAGGTTCCGTGCTGCCTCGCGGACTTCCGGTTTTGCATCTGCTGCGAAATCCAGCAGGGTGGGAACGTCTTCCATTGTCGGGAGCTGCTGGTGCAGATAGCCGATCCGCATATTTTTAGGCAAAACGACACTGCCGCTGTCAGCGCTGATTTCTCCGGTAATGATGCCGAAAAGCGTGCTTTTTCCTGCACCATTGGGGCCGACAACACCGATATGATCTCCGGAATTGATCCGGAAACTGACATGGTCAAAGAGTATCTGTTCTCCGTAACTTTTTGAAACATCCTGAAAATCGATCATGATAAGTAAATCCAAACACTGTTATTTCAGCTCCATGACATAGCGGAATCCTACATCATCTTCCCGTCCGGTGCAATAACTCATAGCTGCGCATCTGGAGAAGCGCCAGTCGGTTTTAAAACTGCCGCCTTTGACAGGCCGCAATGTCCCGAAAAGATCATCAGATGGGACAAACTCTCGAACATTTCCCGCCATGTCCAATACTCCATAAATACTGGCGTCTTCTGGAAAAGATCCCACAGGGGCACTATGAGGAAATTCCATCAATGCAGCAGCATTGTTTGCCGTCAGAGCCGCAGAGTTGCGGAAGTTGCCTCCCCAGACAAAACTGCGGCCATCAACGCCGCGCGCCGCTTTTTCCCATTCTTCAATGGTCGGGAGGCGGCAGGTCATTTTTGTTTTTTCTCCCAGGTAAAGGCAATATGCCGCCGCCGCCTGGGGCGAAATGCCAACGATGGGCATCTGTGGCGAATAGGAATCAATCAAATTTCCGGCTTGATCCCACATGTCTATCGCTTGTTGCGGTGCAGTGGGATTTGTGCATTTTGCCATGTAAGTAACCTTCAATTCATCAGGAAGCTGTTTCCAGAAATCCAGATATTCTTCGATTGTAACTTCTGTACGACCGATAAAAAAACCATCCAGGAAACGCTCTGCTTGTTCCTGAGAGCTGATCGCTGCGCTGTAAATGAAATTTCCGGCTGGGATGTAAACGGTATTTTCAGGCCATTCTTTTGGCAGGTCAATGTCTATAGTGGTGGTGCGAGTACTGGACAGGTAAATTGGGTATCTGATTTCTTTGACTTCCGGAGCAG
>CALGPR010000185.1 GCA_937960425.1 uncultured Lentisphaeria bacterium | reverse complement strand
CACAAGTGAATGTTGGCCGTGAAGTGCCGTTGGTTGTGAATGAACTGACAGATACGGAATCCAGCGGGTCATCCAATACCAGTTTTAAACGTTCTTATACTTATAAAAATACTGGTGTGATTTTAACAGTAACGCCGCATATCGGTGCCGGCGGCCTTGTAGAACTGGATTTGGAACAGGAAATTTCCGATGCGTCCAGCGGGGTAGCGCTCGGTGTCAGTTCTCCGATTGTGAAAAATGATAGGATCAAAACCAACCTTGCCCTGCGCAGCGGCAGGACGATTTTGATTGGCGGCTTGATCCGCCAGAAGGATGATGCTTCCAATTCTTCCATACCGTTGATTGCAGATATTCCTTTTTTAAATACTCTGACTGGTGATTCGACGTCGGAGGTTACCAGCACGGAAGTCCTGATGATGGTGACTGCGACGATTGTTGATGAGAGTATCAATCTGGATAAGATGATCAGCAGTTACAATACTTCAATTAATGATTTGCGGATGTTTGAACAGCGAATTTACGAAGAAAAAATTGCTCGAGAAAAGAAGGAAGACCAGGGGTATTTTGACCAGTCACAAAACTTCACTCCGGAAGAAACAGAGCCCCCGAACTTTACACCGGAGGAATCTCCAATGTCGGCAACGGAAAGTGTGTCTTCTTCTGAAGAAGAGTCGCCCTTTAACGAAAATGCAGTGCCTTCTTTGACGGAAGAAGAAGCTCCTGCAAGTAACGAAACGGCAACACCTGAAACTGATGATGGCGGCGTGGAGATCTGATATGAATCTGAGTTTCCAGTCTATCAATCGGCAATTGTCCGCAGTGTGCCCCGACTACCAGGAGCGTATCGAAAAAGAAGATCGCCAGAAGGTAGATTGGGAACTTTGTGCAAGTGGTTTGATCAGTGAAGTCGAGTTGCTTCATGCGTATTCCGTTGCTTCCGGGGTTCCAATCATTGAGGAAAATGATATCAAACCAGTAAATATTGTGCCGGAAATTCCTTTGGATTACTGCAACAGCTGGTGTGTGTTGCCGGTTTATAATAAAGACGGGCGAATCCTCTTGCTTCTGGCGGATCCGTATACAATGGACCGCCATCGATATATGTTGTATAAGCTGCTCGGAAAACGGGTATTATGCGGGCTGATTAAACGAAGTACTTTGGAACGTTTGATTGTTGACGGCGGAAATATCGGAAGCGAAGCGGAGACGCCGCATATCGAAGGATCCTTGAACCCGGAAGAAGATGAAGAGGCGTTGCGCTCTTTGGCCAGCGAAGCAAAAATTGTCCGGTTGGTCAATGAAATGCTGGTCAGTGCAGTGGAGATGAATGCCAGCGATATTCACGTGGAACCAGAAGAAGATCGTACTGTCATCCGCTTTCGCGTCGACGGAATGTTGCGGGAATATACCAATTTGCCGCTATCCCGGCAACCGGCAATTGCGTCGCGGATCAAATTGCTCGGTGGTTTGAATATTGCGGAAAGTCGTCTGCCTCAGGATGGACGTACCAATATCCAGCTTGCACGGGCCAATATTGATATTCGAATCAGTACAATGCCGACGATCAATGGCGAAAGCATTGTATTACGCCTGCTCCGTAAAGGCTCGGTTTCGTTTAATTTGAGTGAAATCGGGATGTTGCCGGATATGCAGGAGACATTTGAAAAATTAATCCATATCCCCTACGGTATGATTCTGGTGGTCGGTCCTACGGGAAGCGGAAAAACGACGACGCTGTACAGTGTGATTTCCCGGCTGAATAATACTTCCCGTAAAATTATTACGATTGAAGACCCGGTGGAATATCGTATGGAGCAGTTACAGCAAATCCAGGTCAATCCCAAAATCGGATTGACTTTTGCCAACGGGCTTCGCCATATTGTCCGTCAAGACCCGGATATTATCCTGGTCGGTGAAATCCGCGACCGCGAAACGGCAGATATTGCCGTAAATGCCGCATTGACCGGACATTTGGTGCTCAGTACGTTGCATACGAACGATGCCGCAGGGGCAATTAACCGCCTCTTGGATATGGGGATGGAAGGATTTCTTGTGTCTTCCGTCCTTTATGGAGTTCTATCTCAGAGACTGGTGCGGCGAATTTGTCCTGATTGTCACGGTACCGGTAAAGGGATGGCAGGAGCCAAATGCCCACGGTGCGGTGGGTGGCGTTATTCCGGGCGAACCGGTATTTTTGAACTCCTGGAAGTAACCCCGGATATTCGCGATGCAATCAATCGTAATGCCAGCAGTTCTGAAATTGCAGAAATTGCAGTGAAAAATGGCATGAAGCTGCTGGTCAGCGATGGCATGGATAAAGTGAAATTGGGAATTACAACGGAAGAGGAAGTCCGTCGGTCCGCAATTGATTTCTAAGGAGCAGCAATGGCGCAATTCAAGTATAAAATTGCAGAATCCGATGGGTCCATGCAGGAAATTATCGTCGAGGCCGCTACGCAGGACGATGCATTGAATAAATTATGGCTGCGCAAAGTTATGGTGATCCGTTTCCTTGGGGAAGTGGATTATGCGTCCGGGAATGGTTTTTTGGGGATTGGCGGTAAAAAATTTGATGTATGTGAATTTACCGGGCGCCTGGTGCCGCTATTGAATGCTCATATTCCTTTGGAAAAAGGATTGCACATGTTGCTGGATGGCTCTTCCGGGCGGGAAGCGGAAGTGATTAACCGTTTGCGCGTGGGGTTGCGGGAAGGGCAGAAGTTTTCAGAAATTGTCCGCACGCAGGGGAAATTGTTTCCGCCGCTTTATTCCAATTTGCTGGAAGCAGGGGAAGAGACAGGAAGCCTTCCCGGGGTTATGAAGGAACTGCAAAGCTTTTTGAATGCCAAAAAGGATTTGCGGGACTTCCTGATTACCAGTTCTATTTATCCGTTGCTGGTGCTCGGTGTAACTTTTGTCGTAATGATCCTGATGTTTGTTGTTTTTATTCCCTACTTTTCCCGCATGTTGTTGGACATGGGGCGTCCGTTACCGTTGCCGATGCGAATGCTGCAGATGGTCAGTGATTTTTTTACGACTCTATGGTGGTTCTGGCCCATTCTGGCAGGAGGAATTGTTCTCTTTGTTATTCGTGTCAAAACACATCCGGCAACGCGGGTTTGGCTGGATAAACAAATTTTGAAGATTCCTGTTGTGAATAAACTGGTAATTGATGCAGAAATCAGCCGTTTTTTCCGGACATTGGCAATTCTGATTCAGAATCATGTCCATTTGTTGACAACGGTGCGAATCGCAGAAAATGTGTTGGCGAATCGCGTGATACAGGACAGTTTCAAGCATGTATCGTTGGATTTGCGCAGTGGGTTAATGCTTTCCGCAACATTGAAAAAGAGTGATTTTATTCCGCCGATTGCACTCCAAATGATTCAAGTAGGTGAAGACTCCGGCGATATTGGGCCGATGTTGAATGAAGTTGCGACAATGCAGGAGCAACGGCTGCGAACAAAAATCAAAAGACTTTTGTCTTTATTTGAACCGGCAGTGATCGTTTTTCTGGCGATTACGATTCTGATTGTTGTATTAGCAATTTTCCTGGCAATTATGGAAATGAATGAGATCTGAGGAGATTTCGAAATGAAAAAGAAAAGTTTTACTTTGATTGAAATGGTTATTGTAATCATGATTATTGCGCTGCTCGCAGCAGTAGTTGCACCAATGTATATGAAGCACATGTTCAAAGCGCGCATTGATGCAGCCAAAGCTCAGATCAAAAATCTTGATGCAGCCGTAATGGATTACCAGCTTTCTACCGGCCGGGTTCCTACAGAAAGTGAGACCCTGGACATTCTGATCCGTAATGTGAATAACGACAAGCGTTGGGACGGTCCCTATTTGAAGACGAACAAGATTCCTGTCGACCCATGGGGAAACGAGTACGTTTATAAAGTTCCCGGCACTTACAGCGAATACGCAATTATTTCCCTTGGCGCGGACGGGAAAGAAGGCGGGACCGGAAACGACGCAGATATTTCCAGTGAATACTTGTCTGGCGAGAATGAGACTGAAGAAGAAAATTAATCCGAAGGTTCGCCGGTCGTTTACGTTGCTGGAATTGCTCGTAGTCATCGCGATTATGCTGATCGTGGGGATTCTGGTTATCGGAAGGATGGGGGTTCTGCCAAGTATGGCGACGGCCAAAACCGTTGCAGACCAACTGGAAAAAATGTATTCCAGCGCATCTTTGATCGCTTCCCGGACCGGCAAAACTGTCAATATCGCGTTTTACGAGGAAGATTAC
>CALGPR010000184.1 GCA_937960425.1 uncultured Lentisphaeria bacterium | reverse complement strand
ACCGGCAAAGTAGATCAGTTGATCGTGCAGATCAGCCGGAAGCTTTTGCCCGGCATCGAGAAGTGCGACAAGCCGTTTATGGGCAGCATCACGTCCTGTATAAACAATTCCGGAAAGACGGATACGGTCTCCTGCTCTGAGTTCTCGCGCTTCTGCTTCCGAAAAAGGGGCGGTCAGTTCAATGACATTTTCTGCGTTGCGTTTGAGCATTTTCCTTCCTCCCTTTACAGTTCAAAAGAGGCGTGGCGTGCAGCGTGGCAATTGAGGTTTACTGCCACCGGCATCGATGCAATGTGGCATGGCAGGTAATCGATGTGAACCGCCAAGCTGGTGACATCGCCACCCAGCCCCTGCGGGCCAACGCCGGATGCATTGATTTCAGCAAGAATTTCCTGTTCCAGCGCTGCGTAATCGGGGTCTTCATTCGGTTGTCCGAGAGGACGGAGCAGTGCTTTTTTTGCCAGAAGAGCGGATTCTTCAAAATTTCCACCGATTCCGACTCCGACGATCGTTGGCGGGCAGGGATTTCCTCCGGCGGCAATCACGCTTTCCACGACAAATTTTTTGACGCCTTCACGCCCTTCGGACGGTTTCAGCATGCGCAAGGCGCTCATGTTTTCAGAACCACCGCCCTTCGGCGCCAGAGTGACCTGAATTTTATCCCCGGGAACCAAGTGCAGGTGAATGATTGGCGGGCGGTTGGTTTTTGTATTTTTCCGTTTAAAAAGCGGATCAGTTACCATGGATTTACGAAGGAAGCCTTTTTGGTAACCGATCTCCACGCCCTCACTGATTGCTTCGTAAATGCTTCCGCGGTCAAGACGGACATATTCGCCCATCTCCACAAAAAAAACAGCAATTCCAGTGTCCTGGCATAAAGGCATTCGTTCTTGGGCTGCAATGGCGGCGTTGTCAATACATTGTGCAAGACATTCTTTGCCGATAACACTGGATTCTTTTTCAAAAGCAGCTTTTAAAGCAGAGAGTACTTCTGCGGGAAGGTTATATGCTGCTTCCAGACAGCAAGCAACAACGCGATCGCGCAATGTGTCATAAGGAATTACTCGCAGAGAGTCCGCTATGGACCGGTGCGGCGCCAGTTTTATTTTTAATTTTTCCGCCATACCTGTATCTCTTTCTCAATTCAAATGAATGTAATGTTTCTGAATTTCCGGCGTACGTTCTGCAATATTGGAGAGGTGATCTCCCACCTTTTCCAGTTCTCCAAGCATTTCAATAAAAATTACGCTGTTGAGGACATTGCAGTTCCCTTTGCGTAACCGTTCGATGTGTTCATCTTCTGATTGCGTAGTCAATTTGTTGATTTTCCGTTCACTCTTGAGGGCGATACGGATCTTTTCATTGTCCACACTGCCGAGAGCCGATATAACGTCTTCCGCCTGTCGGGCGAGAACTTCCCAGATTTTCCGAATATCTTTACGGCCGACTTCAGAAATTTTTTTGTCTGTTTTTACCAGGCGTTCCGTCAGTTTTATGATATTTGCGGTGTGGTCTGCAATGCGTTCTGCATCGTTGGTGCAGTGCATCAGGAGAGGAACCAGTGAAGACTGGGGAAGAGATAATGGACGTCTGGTAATTTCAACCAGATAATCGGTCACTTCGTGTTGGGTCGCGTCGATTACGCTTTCCCG
>CALGPR010000183.1 GCA_937960425.1 uncultured Lentisphaeria bacterium | reverse complement strand
GAAGAAGGTGGATTAAGTGCGCACGACCAAAAAAGGCAAGTTTTTCCTCTATTTTTTCGCAATTTTCATTTTCTGGTGTATAGTATAGGACATTTTATTCTCTGCGCTTTTTGGTATTGAGCGTAGTAAGTGTATCAATAACCGGCAATGAATGCCGTGAATATTCCACGGAGGGCCGATCCGTATGCAAAAAATCATGTTATCCGGGAAAATCCATACCGCCCGTCTGACCGGATGCGATCTGAATTACGAAGGCAGCCTCGAAATAGATCCTGAGCTACTTGAAGAGGCAGGGATACTGCCCTATGAAAAAATCCTGGTAGTGAACCGCAATAATGGTTCACGTCTGGAGACGTATGCGATTCCGGGAGTACCGGGAAAGCGTGACTTTTTATTGAATGGTCCGGCGGCCCATTGTGGGAAAGTCGGAGATGTTGTGACGATTATGGCGTTTGGTGTTTTTTCTTTAGAGGAAGCGCGAAACTTCCATCCGCGAGTCATTGTTCTCAATGAAAAGAATGAAATTGTGTTACGCAAAGGAACGCGCAGCATCTGAAGCGTTATGCAGGGAGTAGCCGCCATTCGGAAGATCCGTAAATGGCGGCTCTTTTTTTATATTTCTGCAATGCCCAAAGCCTTTGCAGAGTAATTTAATTCATCTGTAATAAAGCAATATTTTCGAGGCGCTATGCTTGCAACACAATTGATTTATTCCTGAAGAATTTAACTGTAAGTCAAATGATGCAATGAATTTTCAAAGCAAGTTAAGTCGCCAGTTACACAAAAATAAGCAGCAAAAAGAAACGTACCTTTCTCCTAAAGGTTCGTTTCTTTTTGCGCTTCTCTTTTTCAAAAACTATTTGGGATACTCTTGTAATATTCAAAACCTAAACAGAAAAAAGGACATCTAAAACAATGAAGCACACGCCCGAAGCAACTTCCCACGACTGTATAATTGCATTTTAAGTGTAATAAAAACAGATACGTCTCATTTGAAGCCAGCTACCGATTCAATCGTTGTTCGCCGAATCTGTCAACAGCATACTTGATTTTGAAATCGCTCCATAACATGAATACCCCGCTCAAAAAAATGTACCCGAGATAAAAAAGATCACATATTTTACGGATTCATTCCAAAGCCTCTTGACGTTTGGCGCCAAAGTCTGGGCGAACTACACGTTTCGCCAGATAGGTTGCAATGAAACTTGGAATTGTTGCAATCATGACCCAGAGGAAGAAGTTGCGATATCCCATCATTGTTTGCAGCGTGCCGGAAAACATGCCCGGAATCATCATGCCGAGCGCCATCAGTCCGGTCATAATGGCAAAATGACTCGTCTTTAAATCGCCACTGTCTTCGGCAAAATAAACCAGAAACAACATGTAACTGGAAAAACCGAATCCGTATCCGAATTGTTCAATCGCGATACAACCGGTGACAATCCACATCTGATCCGGTTGAAACCACGCCAGATAGACATATACCAGATCTGGAATGTTCAAGGCGAAAGCCATTGGCAACAGCCATTTTCCCAAACCATCCCGTGCGATCACCATTCCGCCGAGGATGCCGCCGGCAAGAAGCGCCAGGACTCCTACAATGCCGTACAGAAAACCAACCTCTTCCACAGTTAACGCCATTCCACCGACTTCCTGCGGATCCAGAATGAAAGGCTGGGAAATCCGCACAAGCTGCGCTTCGCCAAACCGGTAGAATAAAATGAAAATCAGCGCAATAACGACATTCTTTTTGCGGAAAAAGCTGGCAAAAACTTCAATGACGCCAGACTTGTTACCTGCATTTTTAAAGGCTCTGTCTGTCGCCAGTTTCGGCAATATCAGATAATGGTACAATGCCAATGCTAAAAGGATAATTCCCGCAGCACTGAATGCTACTGACCAAGCTAAACGGGTATTTCCGCTGCGGACAACAAAACTTGTCATCGCCGCTTCTTTTAAGTTTGCGTCTGCATTGAATATAGCGTAACGTGGCAGATTCTCTGAAGTAAAGAACAGGTTTCCGCCTTCTAATAACGCCAAGTTTTTACTACCTTCCCGTCTGCCGACACTGACATGAATTGGCTCTGAACCCTCAGCCGGAGCAGTTTTTAACGCGATTTTCGCCACAATGGTATGTTCCGGTGCTTCTTGCGGATTGGGTTCAATTGTTGATTCTCCGGAATTCCAGGATTTCAGGGTTGTCAGAAACGCGGATAATTTTTCCGCATCTGCTTTCCCGGGAGTCAAACTTCCCTCTGACAATTCCAACACAATATCTCCGGAGTCAAAGACTCGTTGTTGTTCCGCAAGCGTTGCGATTCCCGGAGGGGCCGCATGGATTTGCGCATTGATTTCTGCCAGACCGGTTTTTGATTCCACAATTCCTGCCAGTAACACCAGTCCTCCCTGGATGGAAATCATAGCCATACGGTAAAAGCTGCTGCGGATCCCTGAAAATAGCGCCTGATCATGTTCGGAAAGCGCAATAATATAGAACCCGTCTGCCGCAGCATCATGGGTTGAAGACGCAAATGCCAGAACCATGAAAAGCGCCACCAATATCTGGGTCGGCATCCCCAGCGGAAGAGCAAATGCTGATATGGCAAATCCTATGCCCATCAGGAGCTGCATCAACACTACCCAGCGTTTTTTGGTTAACGTCAGGTCAACAACAGGAGTCCAAATCGGTTTCAAAATCCATGGCAGCGTTAAAAAACTTGTCCAGAAAGCCAACGCTTCATTGCTCATGCCGAGACTTTTGAACATGATTACCGTTACAACGGTAATGATCATATACGGAACCCCTTCTGCAAAGAAAATGGAGGGGATCCAGCTCCAGGGAGATACTTGTTTCATAAAACTGCCTCTATTTTCGGCTTTGGGATTTTTACTTCAACTCAAGCGTCGCGTATTCCTCCCTTAACGGAAAGACTTCAGAGTTGAACTTCGGAAAGGTCAATGTCATGATGCTGGGCAATTGCCGGCTGTAATGAATGTTGGAAAAAGCGACCAGCCATTTTCCGCCATCTTTGGGCGATTTTGCAATTTTTCCCAACTCCTGCCAGGGGATAGCGATTTCCACAATGTAGCGTTCGTCATCCGGTGTTTTGATGCTGTCATTCGGAGTCCCGTAAACTTTCGTAGCGGATTGGAAGTCGAACTTTCTGCCGGTGAAACTCGATGGAAATTGCTCCAGGCCATCGGCCGGACTTAAAAATGTGCCGGTTCGGTTCGCAAAATTGACCCACAGACTGTAATAGAATGTATCGTCTGCCGGCCGCAGGAATATGCTGACACGATCCCCCAGGTCTCCTCCCTTCATCGGATCAAACGGATCAATCTGTTCCAGGGTTGTCGAGCCGCAGATGTCCCGGTCAAAAACACGGAAAAGCACATACAAATTTTCATCGTCATAAAGAAGTTTAACCGTTGCAGATTCTCCTTTCTGCTCTGCTTCATATTCCCAGTTCCCATCCGGAACCAGTTCTACCGGTTCTGCGCTTCGCCACGCACTTTCATTCATCATTCCATTTACCGTAATTACTGACTCCGCGCGAGTGGCGGTGACAACCGGTATGGGCTCTTCTTTCTCTTCAGCCCCGGAGACAGACACAAAAATGGTACAACACATTACTATCGGCAAAATCCAGTTTCTCAGTTTCATTTGGTTGCTCCTGTCCGCTTTTATTTGTCCAGAATCAACGCTGCATATTCATCAACCAAATGATAATCGACTTTACTGATTTTCGGAGATGTTGAGTATTCACAGGTAGAATCGGAAAGGTATCGGCTATAATTGTAGCGGGCAACGAGGAGGCGCCACGGGGTGCCCGGCTCAAATTTCGCGCCATATTTTTCCAGTTCGGCACGCGGAACAACAATCTCTGCGGTCCAGCCGGTATCGACATCGCTCCAATCGCCAAGTGTGCTGGGCTGTTTGAGTTGTGCACCGGTTTGGATCGCCAGTTGAGGTGTGTCACGGGTATCGGGCAAAAGCAGCCGCGGCCCGGTCAGCAGATAACTGGTTTTGTGGTTCTTGGGTGTAACATAGAATTCCCAGTAATACAATTCTTCACTGGGGCCAAGAAAAATTTCTGCAAGGTCACCCATGAGAAAATGCGCCTGCTGATCAGCGGTTCCATCCGCATAAATGTCGCTGTCGTCAAATTCTATCCCAATATAGAAATTCTCGTCGTCCCAAAGCAATCGGACAGAACCTTTTTCTTTGGCAGACCCGATTTCAGAATTGACCGCAACGGGGGCATCAAGCTGGTAGACAATCGCATTTTGCCATGCCGGTTCATCCAGTTTCCCGTCGGCAACGATCGGGGTTTCCGTATACATTGCATGAAGTTCATTGCTACTGGAAGAAACAGTACCACCATCAGCACAGCAGCACCCACCGACAGCAAACACGAGTGATCCGAAAATTGCAGGAAGAGTCCAATTTTTCATCTCTTTTCCGTCCCTTTATCTGTATTCTAAACAAATTGTTGTGATCGTTTCACGAGATTCTGCCGGTTTTATCCGGACAGGCTCAACCATAGTCTACATGCACCTGAAACAAAAAACAAATCTTAAACGGGGAAAATTACAGACTTCCTTTTCAAGATATCTTTCGCTTTCCCAAGCGTCACGAAAAATTGTTTTGCACTTTTGAAAAATTCACCGGGATTTTAAATTTGTAAAAATACGGATTCGTATTATATTAAAATTCGAATTCGTAATATAAGGAACTGATGATGAGATCTTCTATCAAAAAACTAATCGACGCGACCAATGTCATCGATCATGCTTATCTGGCCAAAGGGCGGTCGATGGCAGTTAAGCCCAATATTGTCGTATTGTTATATGCACTTGCCGACGATGAAAATCTTTCTCAGAGTAAGCTACATAATAATTGGTTACTGCCACTTTCTACGATTAACACGATTGTTGGGGAGTGCCGTAGTGCCGGCTACATTACGCTGGAGCCGATTCCAGGGAAGCGTCGTGAATGTTATTTGCGTTTTACGCGGAAAGGGAAAGAATTTGCGGATTTGATTCTGGCAGAAGTCCATGCTGCTGAAGAGAAAGCCATGCAGGAAACGCTTGCAAAATTTTCTCCTGATTTTGTTGAGGCTTTGAGTTTCTATGCAAAGACTTTTCACAATGCCTTAAAACTGGATACCGAGAGCGATGAATAGAGATTTACAGCAATTCTGGAAATATGTGGCTCCTTCTGTTTTTGGTGCGGTAATCGGTGGCTCGTTTTCGATAGTCGATGCCATGTTTATCGGACTTTCTGGAGGAGAAAAGGCATTGGCTGCGACATCTGTCACCTGGCCACTGGTAATGCTGCTTCAGTCCTTCGGCTTTCTTGTTGGTTCCGGCGGCGCGGTGCTGATTGCACAGAGCCGTGGTGCAGGTGACTCGTTAAGAGAAAAACGGTTTTTCGCTCAAACCATCTTTCTGGTTTCGGTTTTGAGTATTGTGCTGACAGTTTGCGCTTTTCCGCTTCTTCGCCCTGTGCTGATCGCATTGGGGGCAACTGAAGAACTTATGCCGATTTCCTTGAGTTATTCCCGGATCCTGACCGGCGGAGTTGTGTTTTCCATTTTCATGTCCATGTGTCTTGAGGTAATTCGCAACGATGGTCGTCCGATATTATCCATGTTGTTGATGATAACCGGGTTGGTAAGTAATATTATTCTGGATTGGTATTTTGTCTTTTTTTGGGAATTCGGCGCGGTCGGCGCAGCAATTGCAACCGTGGTCAGTCAGGGAGTAGCTTGTGTTTTAGGCGCGAGTTATTTTTGCTCACGGTTGACGGTTTTACACTTCTCTGCTGGTATTTTCAGGCCTTGCTGGTATGACATCAGAAAAATTTTAATCACCGGCCTGCCAATTTTTGGCAATATGCTTTCGATTATTGCTATGCTCTATATGCACAATGCACAATCGTTGCGGTATGGGGGAATTGACGGGTTGGCTGCCTATACCGTGATCTCTTCTCTGGAGGCTCTCGGGTCGATGTTTATGACCGGGATTGCGGGTGGAGTACAGCCTTTGGCCGCTGCGATGTACGGAGCAGGGAAACGCAGGCGGCAGAATCGTTTCGGCAATTACGGTTACGTGTTTGCGTTTGGGGCTGGAGTCGTGTTGATGTTGTTTTCTTTTGCCGTTTATCGAGTCATTCCCGGTTGGATGGGATTGTCTGCCGGAGATGCGCAAGTCCTGGCACAACAGGGAATTTTACTTTCTGCTCCTGCATTTTTGTTGCTGGGAGTAATTCGAGTTGCTGCATTTTACTATCAATCCACGGGAAATATTATCAAGTCGTCATGGTTGATATACGGCGATTCTTTTCTGGCGTTGCCGATTTGTATTTTTACTTTACCGATATGGCTGGGGATGAATGGAGTATGGCTGGCCATGCCGGTTTCCCGGCTTTTATTGATGGGGATACTTCTGTATTTCTGGTTTGGAACGAAACAGTATAAGTTGCGAATACTAAGGAGAAAGTGATGAAAGATTTTCAATTGGGCAGGCTCACACAAAGAGAGATTGTGGAGTTTAAACGAGAAATGCAAAAGGCATTTCAATACGGATATGAAATTGAATTTGGACGTTGTGATGTTCCGATTCTTCCGGAAGAAGATATTGACCAATCGTTGGACGTAGAAGGTGCAATTGCTTATGCGGCATGGCATGAAGGAAGTATGGTCGGTGGCGCAATTGTGAAAATCGATCCAGAAACAAGACATAACAGTTTGGAATTACTTTTTGTCAAAGTGGGGATTCAAAGTAAAGGTCTTGGGCAGGCAATCTGGAACAAGATTGAACAATTACATCCGGAAACCAAAGAATGGGAAACCTTTACTCCCTATTTTGAGAAACGCAATATCCACTTTTATGTCAATTGTTGCGGGTTTCACATTGTGGAATTTTTCAACCCGCATCACAAGTTCCCGCCGAAGGAAGGCGACCATCATGGAGGAATGGCGGAAGAAGTCGGGCAGTATTTTCTCCGATTTGTGAAAAAAATGACCTGTTAGAAAGCAAATTGGACAGCAATTCCCTCATCGATAGAGTCCAAGTGAATAGATAGAAGGAGCTTTTGCCGTCAGCGAAGAGGAGCTTGGCAAGAAAGACTATGGGGAGAAATAGATAAGCGGGAAAAGCTCATGGTTGCGCTTGAAACACTGATCGAGATTATCCGCCGATAACCTGTTTGCTGTTATGCAGCGGATAATCTGAAATATCTTGCAGATATTGTTTCCTGTTGAAGCCTTCTATTGTTGATCTGGGTCCGGAGGGTATCGAGAAAAAGACCAGAAAAACACAACCATACCAATTGCCATCAACGTTACCGTACTTAATGCGATCCAGAATAGCGGGTTAAGTGCACGAATATATTCCATAAATAAATCTCCCCGATAAATTAAAGAAGTTCTCCATAATGCCGGACATATGCTTTTTTTAAAGATGTTGCCAGCAACATGTAAAGGAAAATACAGACTGCCAGATAAATGAAATAGCACCCAGGCAAAGGAAACATTCCCAGTTGTTGCCCGATTCTTGTAAACGGAATAATCGTCAAGCAAATAATTCCCATCAACGTCAAAGACGTCAGAGAAAAAGAAGCATTACTCTGAATAAACGGTAGTTTCGGAGTACGAATCATATGGATAACGAATGTCTGGCTCCACATGGATTCTACAAACCATCCAGCTTGAAAGAGTCCGGAATAGTACATTTGAACTTTGTCAAGCAGTTCTCCGGAATAATACTTTGGTAACTCATGATAAAGAGGCAGCAAAGGAAGGCCATCTACAGGAAACAACTGTGTAACCATTAAAGGAGAAAAGACAAAGAACATAAAAATGTAGGTTATCCAGTCAAAAATAGAACTGCTTGGCCCAAGCCAGATCATGAAACTGCCGACAGATCCGGCATTCCACTTTCGTGGGATGCGCAGAAATTCCTGATCGACATTATCCCACGGGATCGCCGTGCAAGAAATGTCGTAAATTAGATTCAGCAAAATCAGATGCATCGGTAACATCGGTAGAAATGGCAGAAACGCGCTGGCTACAACAACGGAAAATACGTTTCCAAAATTACTGCTTGCGGTCATTTTGATATATTTGATCATATTGGCAT
>CALGPR010000182.1 GCA_937960425.1 uncultured Lentisphaeria bacterium | reverse complement strand
TTTGCAGCAGTTGTAAAATGAAAAAAATGTGGCATTTTTTGAGCCTGTCACAACAAGTTGTTCGATCACTTCCTGTATCATAAAACTGGACAACATACGGGGCGGCAAAAGCAAACCAGCGGGAATCCGGTTGGAAGTGATTCATTTTGAGAGTGTTTGTCCGGTTTATCGGACGTAAGTACTGGGCGGTACGAAACAAAAAGAAGGTTCACAAAATGAGAGTTCATCCGCTGGATTATTATTCGAAACGGGACTGGGCAGCAATTAAAGCTGAAGCCAATCAACATGAAACACCGTTTCTGGTAGTCAGTCTGGGGGTCATTGCCCGGCAATATGACGAATTGATCAACCGTTTTCCTTTCGCTAAAGTTTACTATGCGGTTAAAGCCAACCCGGCTCCGCAAGTACTTGAAGTCCTTCGGGACAAAGGCAGTAATTTTGACATTGCTTCAGTTTACGAGCTTGACCGTGTGCTTTCTGTCGGAATTGAACCGGAACGCCTCAGTTACGGCAATACGATCAAAAAACCGAAAGATATCCGTTATTTCTACGAAAAAGGAGTTCGCCTTTTTGCTACCGACAGTGAAGGGGATGTTCGCGCCATTGCTGAAAATGCCCCTGGGGCAAAGGTCTTTTTCCGAATCCTGACAGAGGGTGCTGAGACTGCTGACTGGCCGCTTTCCCGTAAATTCGGTTGCCATCCGGATATGGCGATCGATTTGATCCTGCTGGCAAAAGAGTTGGGATTGGAGCCGTACGGCATCAGTTTTCATGTTGGCAGCCAACAGCGGGATATCGGGGCATGGGACTCGGCAATTTCCAAAGTCCGCTACATTTTCGATTATCTTGCAGAAGAAAATATCAAGTTAAAGATGATCAACATGGGCGGCGGATTCCCGGTGAACTATATTTCTAAAATCAATTCCATGGATGTTTATGCCGAAGAAATCAATCGGTATTTACAGGAAGACTTTGGTGATGACTTCCCGGAAATTATTCTTGAACCCGGCCGCTCCATGGTCGGCCCCAGTGGGGTGCTGGTTTCTGAAGTGGTGCTGATCTCTCAGAAGTCCAAGCTCGGGGTTGACCGCTGGGCTTATATCGATGCCGGAAAATTCAACGGATTAACGGAAACTTGGGAAGAATCCATCAAGTATCCGATTTTTTGCGATCGCCCGGGGGAATTGACCGAAGATTTTATCATCGCCGGCCCAACTTGTGATAGTCAGGATGTGATGTACGAACAATTCCGAAATCCTCTTCCCAGGGATCTGGCGATCGGAGACCGGGTTTACTGGTTTACCACAGGGGCGTATACTTCGAGTTACTGTTCGGTTGAATTTAACGGATTTCCACCATTGCCGACGTATTTTGTCAAATAAAAACTTGCAAAACGGTTCCTGCCGCGGCTTTCTGCCGCGGCTTTTTTTTTTGACTGGAGACAGTTATTGATTGGACAAAAAACAACTCAGGAAGTATATTGTTTGTGAATAAAATTAAGTTAAGGGTTGCGTAAATACCGTGTGGTTTTTTTGCGGGACACTTTGAATTATGTGTAGTAGGTTGTTTTATGGAAAAGATGTTCCTCGGAATTGATATTGGGTCAACAACGTTAAAAGCGGTATTGTTGACGGAGCGCGGTAAAGTTCGCCATTCAATTTACCAGCGCACAAAGCCGGTAGGTTCCGGAAAGATCCGCTGTCAGGGCGCTTGCCACCGTTGTGGCGCCTGTAATTTTGGTGCACTGCGCCAGACAATTGATGACTTTCTTGCCCAGTCCGGGATAAGCGACTTTGAGCAAATTGCCTGTACTGTTGTTACCGGCAGTCAGATCGTCGATGAAACCAAACGTTTTATTCCTTATGATTTCCGCGTTAGCGAGGTGTCTGCCCACGTAGCCGGAGCACAGCATTATTATCCGGATTGCAAGGCAATTCTCGACGTCGGCGGGCAGGACAGCAAGGCGATGATTTTCAACGATCACATGAACATGTGG
>CALGPR010000181.1 GCA_937960425.1 uncultured Lentisphaeria bacterium | reverse complement strand
GGAGTGAAGGTTGTGGATGTGCAGGAACACAAAACCGCGGCAGAAAAAAAAGCCACACAGACTACAGCAAGAGAAAAAAATCGTTTCAACATCATTCAGCTCCTGGTTGGGACAGTCCCGGATAGGTCGGCGCTGCCACCCGTTCTTCTGTTTTGAGACCGCAGACATAATATAATGTCTGTTATTTCCTGCCGGGACTATTGTCTCGGCAACCTATATCCGGAATTTCGGATCAAATCGTTTTCGTCAATAGACGCGCCAGTTCTGGAGTGCCAGCATATTGGCCGTGGCAAATTGCCAATGCCAGCGCATCGGTTGCATCCAAAGGAATAGAGCCGACCTCGATTTCGAATCGGGCTGCCATCATCAATGCGACTTGATTTTTCTGTGCCCTTCCAGTTCCGACAGCAGCCTGTTTCGCTCGGGTGGGCGAATAGGAATAAACAGGAACAGCAAGTTCAGCAAGCGCTCCGATGATAACGCCCCGGGCCATTCCCAGAATAATTGCCGTAGAAGCATTTTTTCCGACAAAGGGATCTTCCATTGATGCAGCATCAGGAGCAAAAGTATTCACCAGTTCCCGGACACCTCCGGCCAAACGCCGAAGGCATTCGGAATGGGACATCGCCCGGGTATTGCGGATCACACCACAATCGAGAATGTGCCAACTCCCATTTGTGCATTGTTCCACTACCCCATATCCGGTTGTCCGGATAGCCGGGTCAATCCCCAGAATTCGCACGGAATTACTCTTCTTCGATCTGGTCGGCGATTTCGTCGGCAATTTCGTAATTGGCAAAAACTTCTTGAACGTCATCAAGATCTTCAAGACGGTCAATCAATTTCACGATCTGGCCAGCAACCTTGGCATCCTTGATTTCGACAATCATTTCCGGTTTGCGGACAACACCAGCTTCCTCGCAGGCAATTCCCGCTTTTTCCAGAATATCCGCAATTTCCTGGAATGATTCAGGGGCTCCCCAGATTTCAGCAATGCCGTCTTCGACTTCAATGTCTTCAGCTCCGGCATCGAGGACAAGTTCCATCAGTTTGTCTTCATCAGCATTGTCACCGGTGATCAGGAAATGAGCCTTGCGACTGAAAAGACGGCTGACAGCACCGCTGGCGGCAAGACTGCCGTTGTTGCGGTCAAGCGCAGTACGCACTTCACTGGCAGAACGGTTGCGGTTGTCTGTAAGACATTCGATCAAAACTGCAACCCCGCCGGGAGCATACCCTTCATAAACAATTTCAGTGAAGACGACATCACCAAGCTCGCCGAGCCCTTTTTTAATGGCGCGTTCGATGTTGGCATTGGGCATATTCTGCGCACGGGCAGCCGTTAATGCAGAGCGCAAGCGGGGATTGGAGTTCGGATCACCGCCACCATCTTTGGCCGCAACCATAATTTCTTTGGCATAGCGGGAGAAAATTTTCCCCTTCTTTTTGTCTGCCGCGTCCTTTTTATGTTTAATATTCGCCCATTTACTGTGTCCCGACATAATGAAACTTCCTTGTTGGTTTGAAATGCTCACTTTGCACAAATGAACTGGCCAGGAGCAATTTGTTTTAAAACTCTATATTAATTCAAATAAAGTACATCCAGGAAAGCGTTTCTGCAAGCAGAAGGTATAATTTTTTCAGAACCTTTCTTGGGCCTTTTTGTTGCATTTCCGAAAAAAACAGGCTATGATATTGACAAGTAAATGCAGAAGGAGGTGCAACATGCCGCGGAAAAAAATTGCGGAACTTGCCGGAACCGTCAAAGGTTCCAAGCGAATTGGAGAACGGCATAAACGGGAATTGCAGGTGATGATTGGCGAACTTGCCGGAGCTTGCGGGATTGATCCTGTGGAGTGTTCGTCAAAGGATGCACAGCCGCTGACGGCTAAAGAGTTCAAACATACGCTACTGGAACTGGAAACGGATTTCCCCAAAGCGACTGAAGTCGTTAACCGGATTGCCAAGATGCTTGCAGATATCGGAATTTAAAGTGTTTTT
>CALGPR010000180.1 GCA_937960425.1 uncultured Lentisphaeria bacterium | reverse complement strand
CTTCAGCAAGTTTCCGCTGAGCGGAAGCTTGATCCGGAAGAAACCATTGCCCAACTGGAACTGGCGATTGCTGACCGCGGCAGAAGTCTTCGGCGTGGTGTTTTCGAAGAACAGCTTGCCACCGACCACGATGCCGTTACAATCATGACTGTACATAAAAGTAAAGGTCTGGAGTTTCCGGTTGTTTTCCTGCCGTTTGCAATGGAAGGCTCCCGCAGAAACCAGGGCAAAGGATCATTTCATCTTGAGAATGCAGTCTGCCTTGAAATCGGAGAAAATAAATTGTATTCTGAGCTTGCAACGCAAGAGGAAGAAGCGGAAAATCGGCGTCTCTTTTACGTTGCTCTGACCCGGGCAAAATACCGCTGTGCAATCTTTCTCCCGCTGAAACAGGAACAAAGGAAACTGATTGCAAAAAGCGACTGGAAAAAAATCAGTGCCACCTCTGACAATGACGTACTGTCAGAGCTCTTTCTGCAAAGCAGGAATAAGTTGAATGGCAACGGCAACACGCTGTTGGAAACTCTCTTGAACAATGGGAATTCAGGCTGGAAGGGGTTGCAATATTTGCCATTAAGCCCTGAATTTCCCAAGAGTTATTCTCCATCGGAAACAACGGATATCTGTCAGGAACCACCTTTTTGGAAAAATGCGATTGACACCGATTGGCGTTTTTGCAGTTATACTTCACTTGCGGCAGCGGCCTCCAAGGCAACGGGAACCGATGCAGATGACCTGTCCGAAGATTTCGATGAAATGTCGGATACACCGACAAGCACTCTGGAAGAGTCTCCTTCCAATGATCCGTTGTTGCTTCTTCCCGGCGGGGCAAACCTGGGCAGTGCCTGGCACAAAATTCTGGAAAAATATGACTTTTCTCTTCCTGCTACAGACCAGGAACAGTTAATTGCATCGTGCCTCTATCGATTCGGGATCCTTAAAAACCGCGACGTTCCCGGCAGCGAATATGAAGTGACCTGCACTATGCTTGAAAACGTCATACATACACCGCTCCCCTCTCGGACAGGCCCCCCTTTTACGCTGGCAGAAATTCGCCCGGGAGATCGGCACACAGAAATGGAATTTCATCTCTTCTTGCGAAAAGGATTTTCATTACAGGATCTCACAACGGCGATTCCGGGTGCAACTCTCCCAAAAAACAACCTGAATTTTTCCGGTGGTTGCCTGAACGGTTTTCTGGATCTGCTTTTTCGTTATGACGGCCGCTGGTATATTGCCGACTGGAAATCCAACCGGCTCGACGGTATTCTGGAAAATTTTGAAGCAAATAATCTCGAACAGGCTATGCTCGAGGGAAATTACCGTCTTCAGGCATTTCTATATTCTACCGTTGTCTATCGCTTTCTGGGAATGCACTATTTTCCCTTGACACAGGAAAAATTTGACTCGCTTTGGGGAGGAGTCTATTATCTTTTTGTCCGTGGAATTTCCCCTGCCCACCCCGGACGCGGCGTCTGGTTTGCCCGTCCCACCTATCAGGAATTGCAAGCGTTATCCGCACTATTTGGAGAAACCGAATGAACGACCTTATCACAACAGCGGAAGCAATCCGAACCAACAATGCCTTTGCCCCCATTGATCGGGCAATTGGGGATTTCTTAGCCCGCTTTTCCGGAGCAACGGATTCAATTGCCCTGGCAGCCCTGTTTTCTGCAGGAGCGTTAACCAGTGCAGCTCTCCGGACAGGCGCAACAGCTTTTGATCTCGGCCGTACAGAAAACACTTATTATCCGGCAGAAACAGAATCCGGCAGTGGAATCCTCGTTCCTTCCAGGGAAGTACTATTACCAGTTCTACTTTCTGCTGATTGCACAAAATGTGTTTCCAGTCATCCGGCAGAACGTCCGGCGCCGTTGATCCTTATGGAAGAAAAAATTGCTTTTCACCGCTATTACCATGCAGAAGAAATTATTGCTGCCGGCATAAACATCCGTTTACAGCCGATGCCAGTACCGAATTGGGAGCCGGGCCACCTGAGCGGATTATCTTCCCGTTTTGCAAATGAAGCAAAATTTTCTGATGCTGACCCGCAAACCCTGGCACTGGCGATTCTTTCCACTTCCCGTTTTGCCATCCTGACCGGGGGACCCGGTACTGGAAAAACAACCGTGGTTGCTGCACTGCTGGCCGAGGAACTCAGCAGAAACCCAACCTTGAAAGTCTCTCTTGCTGCTCCGACAGGCAAAGCGCAATCGCGTCTGAGAGCTGCCATTCTCGATGAACTTCCCCATCTGCATATTCCCCCGGAAACTGCAGCGGCAATATCCGCTGTTCCCTGCTCAACACTGCATAAATTGCTGAGCAATGATCTCGAGCAATCCCTGAGTTGCGAACTCTTGTTGATTGATGAAGCATCCATGGTTTCCACTGCATTAATGGCAAAACTGTTCCGGCGCCTACCTGCAAATACGCGGCTGATTCTGATTGGCGATCCAGATCAACTTCCCAGTGTCGAATGCGGTGCTGTCCTAACTGACCTATGTACCTGTGCTGTCGCCAACCGACCTCACTTCGAATGCCAGGAACATTACAGTATCTCCACAGGACAAATAACTGCAGGGAATGCTGAATCTTTGCCAATCGCAGCACCATTAACTGGAAATGTCGCGAAATTGACAAAATTTCATCGTTTTGCCACAGCGCCCAATATTGGAAAAATCAGTGCCATGATCAGGGAAACAGAATCTTTGCCCAGTGAACTGGCACAGGAAATTATGCATCTTGATGAACCGGATTTTTCTTCATATTTCCTCAATGAGACGATTCTCAACCGGAAACTTGATCAAATTTTGCACCAACGCCGCATTAAAGCTTTCGGCATTGCCGATCTGCCATTTCTGGCACGCACCGGCAATCCGGATTCACTCCATACTGCGTTTCTGCTGCTCGACTCATTTCAACTGCTCGCACCAATGCGTACCGGCAGGTTTGGAATTGAAAAAATGGATGCTCTGATGCGAGAAAAATTGGAAATTTCCGGCCTGTACGAACCTGGATCCATACTGCTGATCCGCGAAAATGATCCTGTCCGCGACTTATGGAATGGGGATATCGGGCTGGTAGTTAGAACCGCAGACGGCACCAAACGTGTCTTTTTCGACGATTGCGGACGTTCTTTTTCTACCATGGATTTGCCTCCGCATGAAAGCGCCTTCGCCCTTACGGTACACAAATCTCAAGGATCCGGATATGACACGGTATTACTGGTTCTTCCGGAAACAGATTCCCCTCTTCTGACACGCGAACTGATCTACACCGGAATTACCCGTGCGAGAAAACGTGTTGAACTATTTGCGTCAGAATCATCCCTTGCGTCTGCCTTGACACGTCATACGGAACGAAGCGGGCACCTCCGTACCATGTTAAAACGGATGTTTTGAAAGCTACCTTACAGGATTCAATCAATTTCCCAGGAATCCAGATCAGAAAAAAAGCAGGGAAAATTTTTCTGAGAAAATTTTCCCTGCCGCATCAGGCCCTGTCTGCCAGAAAATTTTTTAAGATCCGACTGTAAACGAAGTTCCGGCCTGCTCTTTCATGTTTAAGATTCAGGCATCAGGAAAACGCGATATAATCCTGGAAGAGTTTCTTATCACTCGCTTTCATATATGCCTCTTCAGCAGAAATTACACCGGCAAGCATCAACTCCTGCAAGCTGCTGTCCATCGTCCGCATGCCCAATGCTTTGTTCGCTTCAATTAATGTACGGATGTTACTGACCTGTCCTGACCGAATTGAATTCGGCAACCCTTCTACCCAAAGCAGAACTTCATGAGCAGCAACACGCCCTCCCTGCTTGCGGCGGCAGAGAATCTGAGAAGCAATTCCGCGTAAACTTTCCGCAAGCAATGTCCGAATCTGAGGTTGTTCTTGAACCGGAAAAGCATCGATCAACCGATCAATTGTTTTAGGGGCATTATTCGTGTGAAGCGTGGAAAAAACCAGCACTCCCATTGCGGCACAACTCAAACCGGCACGAATGCTTTCCGGATCGCGCATTTCTCCCAAAAGAATAATATCCGGGTCTTCCCGCATCGCACTGCGCAATGCCAAAGGAAACGACGGACTGTGAACACCAATTTCACAATGCTCAATAAAAGACTTATGGTTTTTATGGATAAATTCGATCGGTTCTTCAATGGTAATAATATGCTTGGACGTATGATGATTGATGTAATCGATCATTGCCGCCAAAGTTGTCGTCTTGCCGGAACCGGTTGGTCCGGTAATCAACACCAAGCCACTCTTGACTTTGCACAAATCCATCAGAGAATCCGGCAGATTCAGTTCCTGAAGAGTACGGATTTTGGTAGGGATATACCGAAGCACAGCCCCCATTCCTTTGGCGTCGACGTAAAAGTTGGTACGAAACCGTCCCAAGCCCTCGGCTGCATAAGCAAAGTCCAAATCCTTTTTTGCCAGAAACTCTTCCCAGCGATCTGCGGGGCAGATTTCCTGCATTGCTAATCGGACAGCAACTTCCGAATACCGATTGTTGTCGTAGACCTCCAGTTCCCCATTCACACGATAACGCAAAGGTTGCCCAACCCCCAAATGCAAGTCAGACCCTCCATGTTCGAGCAAAAGCTTCAAAAATTTATCCAGCTTGGCCATGATCTATCTCCTCCCCTCCCCGGCGAGACCAGTACGCCGTGAACTTTCTGTGCGTTCAGACCGTGCTTCCCGCAACGCGATTTCCTGCTTCAAAAGGTTTATGACCACAGGGTCAGTCACATATTCACTGGCAGTATATTTACTGACCCGGCCTGCACGGAATTTTGCCAGCAGGTTCTGATCAAATGAACACATCCCTACTTTAATTCCAGCTTGCATTGCAGCAGGTAACTGGTGAGTTTTTCCTTCTGCAATAATATTCGCTACAGCCAGATTGTTGATCAGGATTTCGCAGATACTGGTTATCGCGCCATCGGTAGAAGGAATCAGTTTCTGACAGATAATTCCCCGCAAGCTCGAAGCGATCATTCCGCGAATCTGCGGCTGCTGTTCCGGCGGGAAAACTTCCAAAAGGCGATCCATCGCTGTCGTCGCATTGGCCGTATGAAGCGTCGCAAAAACCAGATGCCCGGTTTCCGCAGCTGTAATTGCATTTTCAATCGTCTGCAAATCCCGGAGTTCCCCGACCACGATAATATCCGGATCCTCACGTAAAGCTGCACGTAATGCTTTATCATAATTTGCAGTATGAACACCGATTTCCCGCTGAGTCACATTGCAGCTTTTAGATTCGTGAAGCATTTCGATCGGCCGTTCAATGTCAACGATATGCTCGGAACGTTTGGTATTGAGGATATTCACTACAGAAGCAAGAGTTGTTGTTTTGCCGCTTCCGACCGGACCGGCAATCAATACCAATCCATTATGATAATCAAGCAATCTTTCAATTGTTCGTACTCCCAGTGGCAGAAATCCCAGCTCCTGCAGAGAACGGATCCGCCGGGGATGAAGCCGATAATTCCCACTGATGCCATCATGCTGTTCCATCAAACCGGCGCGAAATCGGCTCTCGTGACAATTCATTGCATAAACCAATGCCCGATTTTCCGTAAATTTGCCCAGTTGGACGTCATCCAGCAAACAAGTGTTGAGCTTCAATGCCTCTTCTGCGGTAAGGGGTTTTCCCCCAATGGGAATCAATTCCAGATAACGGCGGATATAAGGGACAGCACCAGCAACAATATGTAAATCACTGACATTACGTACCCGCAGATCATCCAGAAGTTGCATGAAATCCGTGCGCAGCTCATTTGCGGGACGATCCATGATATTGCTGAACAATGGCAACTCCAGATGCTGCCAGTCACTGTTGGTTCTAACTGGATTGATCGTGGAAAGTTCATCCATGATTGCAGAGCTGTCGTCAGGAATATCATCCATTGTATCGAGTAAGACACCATCATTCTCTAGTGGCGTAGTCACGATATTTTTAAAGACTTCAGCGACAGGGATAGCTCGACCTGTTGCAGTAGCATCAGAAAATATATCCCCGACAGTTTTTTCTGCTTTTGCCACCGGAATACTCTTCACAGCCTGTGCCGTTGGCATCTCCTGCGACTCATGAGCAGACGGAATGGTTTTTTCAGGCGGAGGCGGCACACGCTTGCCACCGGGAGGGGCCGGAATCGGTTTAGCCATCGGCGGCGGTAATGATTCCGTCGGATGCTTCGGCTTCGTTGGTCTTGCAGCCGCTGCTTTGCGGATTTCATCGGGAGTTACTGCATGAAAATTGGCAAAAGGATTGAAACCGCCTGCCTGTGGCTGTTTCGCTTTATCGAAATTCTCTGAATCCATTTCGTCAGAATTTTCGTCCACAGCCAGGTGTGTCCCTTCAAAACCAGAAAAATCGGGAATTTCTTCATTTTCCGCATGTTCAAGAGCTTCGTCTACATATTCCTGAATCTGCAACCGGGTTTCTTCACGTTCTTCTTCGGTAGAATCCTCTCCGGCAGCCATATTGAGAACGCCCTGAGCGAAATCCGCGATATCAAGTGTCTCCCCGCCCATTTGTTCCCAGAGCACCAACGCGTCGTCAAGCCCGACAACTTCTTCTCGAATCAATACGTAAATGAACCATTGTATTTCCAAATTCATCATAGCTCATCCCCCTGCCTTCTGTCTTGCCTGCAAAGAAAATTATTTTGTCCACACCTACATTATACTGTATGATGTGCGAGTTTGTCAAGTCAAAATTGCTGCATCTCCAGCTTTTTCAGGGAAAAAGCATGAAATAACAACAAAAAGGCCGATTCCTTTTGCAGGAATCGGCCCAACAACCACTCAAACGGCTCAGGCGTCCTTCGGTTCTTCCCCAGTCCAGCAATACGTACAAATCCGCTCGCGAGGCAAACCAATTGCCGCAATCAGTTTATCCAGCGATTGGTATTTCAAAGAAGAAAGGTTCAACTCCTTGCGCACATAATCAACCATCTTGTTGTATTCTTCGGATCCATACACCTGATATTTTTTCAGAGTTTCCTCATCACATGGGCCACCTTCAATTGCTTCAATCGCACGACGGGCGGCGAGATCCAACTCGGAACGGGAACGGGAGAAATTCAGGAACTTACAGCCATAAATCAACGGCGGTGAGGCCGAACGCATATGCACTTCTTTTGCCCCCCGCTCATAAATCCGGACAACCGTATCGCGCATCTGTGTGCCACGAACAATAGAGTCATCACAGAAAAGCAACCGTTTGCCTTCAAACTGGCCGGGTACCGGAATCAACTTCATTTTCGCCACAAGGCGGCGAACTTGCTGGTTCTGCGGCATAAAACTGCGCGGCCAGGTCGGAGTATACTTCACAAAAGCACGCTGATAAGGTTTGTCGGAAGCATTAGAATAACCGATAGCATGGGCAACTCCTGAATCTGGGATCCCACAGACAGTGTCAATTTCAATATCGTCATCCTCTGCCATCAAACGGCCATTTTCATAGCGGACACCTTCGGTATTGACACCCTCGTAACAACTGGATGGATACCCATAATAGACCCACAAAAAAGCACAAATCTGACAAGTTGATCCCGGTGCTTTTTTCTGCACAACTTTATCACAGGTAATTTCTACGATTTCGCCGGGACCCAGGTCGTACTTATAATAGAAATCAAGATTGGGGAAAGCACTGGTTTCCATGGTCACGGCATAAGCATCATCTCTCTCCCCGATAATCACCGGAGTACGCCCCAAACGGTCACGGGCAGCAAAAATAGAATCTCCAAGAAGAATCAGTAACGAACAGGAACCGTCGATCACCTTCTGGGCATATTGAATGCCTTCAACAATCGTATCGCAACGGTTAATCAATGTGGCCACCAACTCAGTCGGATTCAATTCGCCATCACTCATTTCCGAAAAATGTGCTCCGATGCAGCAACCGAAGGCCTCCTTCGCCAGCGCTTCAATGTTGTTAATCTTGCCGACAGTCACAATCGAATAAATTCCATGGCGCGATGCAATGATCAGCGGCTGATCTTCAAAATCGCTGATAATGCCAATACCCGTTCTACCGGCAAAATGATCCAGATCGCTGTCAAATTTCGACCGGAATTGAGCATTAGTAATGTCATGAATCGTCCGGTAAATTTTACCATCAGACGTTGTTACGGCCATACCGCCGCGTTTAGTCCCCAAGTGTGAATGATAGTCGGTTCCATAAAAAAGATCGCTGATGCAGTCTCTTTTGGAGGCGACGCCGAAAAATCCGCCCATGTGTCTATCCTTATTGCTGGTGGAAGCAGCAAGGCATCCTTCTCAGCAGGATGCTGCCGTCCTTCCTTGTCCTGTTTTATGCACAGTAGTAACGTATTAATTTAGCACATTTCCCATGAAAAGCAAAGCTTCGTCTCACAGTTCATGCGGTTGTTTGGTAATCAAACGGCCGCATGAAAATCCCCTTTTGTTTCATGCGGCCGTAGACTTGTTTTCTAATAGATTTCCCCGGATCCGGGAGGAGAACAATGGAAGCGAAGATTCCGAACTTCGATTGTAACTGTCGTCGGTACTTTGCACTTTGCCCCGAAACGGATGCGCCGGACATTTTCGGGAACAAAATATGGTTTGGTGAAGAGGTTCAAATGCAGCGTCTGCCACTTATCTCCGGGAAGACTGAAAACAAAGTTGTTTGCCACATCTTTCTCGTCAGCAGTATTGAGAATAAACCATTCAAAATTCTCCGCCGGTTCTGTTGCCTTAACCCGAATATCAAAACTCGCCAGGTCGGCACCGTTAATATTTTCTCCCGGCAGAAATTCAAAGGTCGGAAAGTTGGAATAATTATCGTTCGGTCCGACATTCAGAGTAAAGACCATAGTCCCCGGCTGTTTGCCTTCTTCAATTTTGATTGTCGAAGGATCTGGATTGCTCCACCGGTTGATATTTCCGATATCAAAACTCTTTCCACCTTCTTTTGCCGCCTCTTCCGTAAAGAAAAGCAACATTGTCAAAGGAGAAATATCCTTTCCGTTAAAACGACCAGTCAATTTGACAATTTCATGCAAGCTGCCACTCCCGAGCGAAGCAATTTCAATTTCTACGGTTTGGCATCCGAAAGGTTCAATCGTCAACGTCCGGTTCAATCCGCGGATGTCATATCTGCTCTGGCTGACCAGACGACCAGTAACCGTTTCAGCTCCAAAATTATAAACACGAATCGGAATCTTTTCTCCCTTTTTGATTTCGTATGTATCCCGATAAATCACATCCTTGGGAGTCGGCACAACCGCTTGCAACACAATGTTTTTATCAAAAAGCCCCGCACGTTCTTTCTTCTCTGAAGCAACGCGAGGCAGCTCTTTTACAGTAATATTCTCAACGTTGAGGAGATACTGAGGATAGCGTGTTGCCACCAGACTGATGGTATTTTCAATACGGCTGATTTTTTCTCCGTCCCCCCCCATCAAATCAATGACAGTAGAATCTTCGTTGATGTCACCTTTGACAGCAAAGTACCTGCGTGTATCCTGCTTATTATATTCATGCAGTGTCTGCGGGGTAAAAATATCAGTGTAGGACTCAAACCCTTTATCATTTGCCCAGAAAACAAGTGTCTGCCGGCCATCTTTCTGACGGAATAAATAAGCGCTGATAGCGTCTTCTGTCTCCACTTTGCCCAGAAGCGTTGCATTCTGCAACAGTTCAATTTGATTGGCGTACGCACTGAAAATCATTTTTGGCATGTAATCCCAACGGAAGAAGCCCCATTGCTTGTTCCCGCCCATTTCATTGTAGGGGAGAAGGACAAATGGGAAAATCTTTTCGACTCCATACATCTGGAGAAAAACATTACTTTTTACAATAAACTCCGCCAACAGCCGTTCCTGTTCCAGATCCTGTTCCCGGTAATTGCCGACAATCGGATCAACCGTGCTGACGCCTTCCCGTTTGGAACCGGACTCTGTCACCCAGATCGGAAGATGGGAAGCGTTGTACTTTTCCAGATACTTAAAAGCAGAGCCGGAAAGCAGGTCGTATTCGTGCAATCCGGAATATTCATGGTAATTATAGGCATCCATATAATCAGCAATACCGTTTGCCATCATCAGATCAGTATAAAAGTCCGGCGGTAGTGGATAACCAGTCAAACCACCCATAATGACCTTCAGGTCAGGATTTGCCGCTTTGAACCCGAGATAGGCAGCCTTTTGTGCAGCAGTGTAATCCCAGCAGGGATCAAGACAGAAATCTGCAGAATTTTCTTCATTCCAGAATTCCCACGCAGTAATCGTCTTGTCATAACGGTTGCCGATTTTATAACAGAAGTTATACACCTCGCGCAAATCATCCGGAATGCTGCGCATATGAGAGCGCAATTGAGCCGGAGAATCGTGAAAAACCTGGAGAATCGGAATATTGTATTCCCCCAGGTAATCAATCGCATCCACATAACGGCCGAAATCGTTGTAATCCTGCAATTCCTTTTCCGGGTTTGATGCGTCAAAGGTTTCGCTCCAGGAGAAACGGTCGCGAACCATGGAGACGCCCAGGAGTCTGGCGAGCTCTGCGGCTTCTTTATTGGAATTTTCGCCGCCGCGCGGATTGTACGATGCCAGCCAACTTTGAGCAGAATCAAGTGCATAAGGAGAATTGGGATTGAAATCACGAGTCTCCGGGTCAGAAACAATCGCAAAACGGATTTCTTCGTAAGCGTCTCCATTCCCCCGGACAAACGCAAGACGGTAATAGCCCCGTGGAAGCGGCTTTAAAACAAGTTTTGAAACCCGTTTGCAGTTCCATCTTCCGGAAGCAACCTTATTATCCTGCCAGTCATAGACAATATAATTCAGAACTGCGGGAATATCTTTCTGTCCCTCAAACGCAAGCTCTGCGCCCTGCGGAAACACATTCCCGGCACGCAATGGCACGGGTTCAACTAATTTTTTCGGATTGATTGCACCATTAACACATAACGGCAACAGTACACCGGCAAGAATTGTCGCGAACACAGAAGTCGTTCGTTTTCCCATCATTGCAGAGTTCTCCTATGCTAAATTGTCTCCTGAATGGTATTTCAATAAACCAGACTTCTCTCCCTGCCCCCGATGCAGAAAGAAATGATAAAAAATAATGTAATAGAACTTTGTCGTTTGTCCAGCCCAATCCGGGAAAGTTTATTTTTTTTCCATTCCGGAAGCGTTGCAAAATAACAAATCAGTGATAAATTGTGACATGACTGACAAAATAAAGAATCCACGAGGAAAGGCCATTTGAAATGAAATTCACGGTCAGCAGAGAAAAATTGCAGAAGGGGTTACAGAAGGTCATCAGCACGATTGCGACCCGCTCACCATTTCCGATTCTCGGCAACGTCATGATCGAAGCTGAAAACGGCATTTTGCGTTTGACAACCACCGATATGGAAATCCGTATCACCACGGAAATTGAAGCCACTGTCGAAGAAGCCGGCAGTACGACAGTTCCGGCGCGCAAATTTTCCGCACTGATCAGTAAATTCACGGATGATGAAGTCAAATTCAGCTGCGATGAACGCCACCACAGCGAGCTGCTTTCCGGCACCAGCAAGTTCAAACTTCTTGGTCTTTCTGCCACTGACTTTCCACCAGCAGCAGAATTTGCCCCGATTCGAAAGCTGGATTTCAAAGAAAACGAACTGCGGAAAATGTTCAATCAGATCGTTTATGCGGTCAGCCTTGAAGATGGCCGCAAAGTTCTTCACGGGATCCTCGTTTCCAGCAAAGACAACACCGTTACAATGGTAGCAACCGATGGCAAACGGCTGGCTCTTGTGGAAAAAGTTCCGGTCAGTAGTTCCGGAGAAGATGGGGATGCAATTATTCCACTTCGCGCCGCCACTGAAATCAAACGCCTCCTGGACGGGCAGGAAGAAGTCACTCTGACTATCGGAGAAAAACAGGCGGAATTTACTGCTGGTGGCCTGACTCTCACCACGAAATTAATCGAAGGGAACTACCCGAATTATCGACAAGTTATCCCAACCAACTTTACCAAACAGGTGGAAGTGGCAACGATCCCTTTCCTGCAAAAAATTGAACTGGTTTCTCAAGTTCTTTCCGATACCGCAAGTTATGTTATTTTAACCTTTTTGCCGAATCAGCTCCGACTCCAGGCGGCCAGTTCTGATATTGGAGAAGGACAGGCATTTGTCGATATCGATTATTCTGCAGAAGAAATCAATATGTCTTTCAACCCGGCTTTTCTGGCTGATCCGTTGCGAAACAGTGATGCCGATACCGTCAAGCTCCACATCAATGATGGATTTAATCCTGTCGCCATTGAAGGAGACGAAGGCTTCATGTACGTCCTGATGCCGATGCGTAATACGCAAAAAACAGGCAAATAACTTAAAAACGGGAATGGTTTCATGCTTGAGCGCCTGCATTTGATCAACTGGCGCAATTATAATCAAACGGCTCTGGATTTTTCCGGTGGCCGTTTGAATGTTTTTTATGGTCCGAACGGCGCTGGGAAAACCAACTTGCTGGAAGCAATTTTTTTCCTTGGCATTCTCCGATCCTTTCGAACCGGACAGTTGCGGGAAGTCATCCGTCAGGGAACCAGTACCGCAATTATCGAAGGAGACTGCCTTCGCAGGGGAACCTATCGTGAACGCCTGCGTGTAGAAATTACCCCCGGCGCCAGGCGCAGACTTTCAATCGATGAAATGCCGATCGGGCGCAGCAGCGATTTCATTCGCAGAAATCTGCCAGTCGCATTTACGCCGAATGATATTCAACTGGTTGCAGGAACATCAGCCCTCCGTCGCCGTTTTACTGACATGTCACTCTCTTTGCTTGACGGAGAATATCTGCGCAATTTGAACGATTTCACGCAGGCGTTGCGCCAGCGGAATGCGCTATTTAAGCATCCCCGTTCCCGAACGGGAGAAGCTGTGGCAGCTTCCTTTGAACCAGTGTTAGCGCAAACAGCATGTTTTATAGTCCGGAAACGCAAAGACTTCATCAAACGTCTCGAAACTGAAACACGAACCCTGCTGCAGGGATTAAACAAACCGGATGATGCAGGGTTCGCCATCCGTTACGCCCCTGACTACCCGGACAGTCCTGCGGAATACCTGGAAAAGCTCCGAAAAGATCGCGCAAAAGAATGGCAAAGGACTCACTCCCTCTTTGGACCGCAAACTGATGATTTTGATTTTTTCTATCAGGGCCGTTTGATGCGCAGCTACGCTTCCACAGGGCAAATGCGACTGGTTGCCCTGCACTTGAAAATGGCCTCTGTTACCCTGCTGAGCGAAGCAGCCCAAAAAGGCGGCAGCGAAGTCGTTGTTCTGGTTGATGACGTAACTGGAGAGCTTGATGAAGAAAATACAGAACAATTTTTCCATACTGTAAATATGGCAGATCAAACATTTTTTACGCTGACTGCGCCGCCACAACATCCCTTCTTTCAGAAAGGAAAATTTTTTCAGCTCACAGCCGGAAAAGTTGAAGCGGTACCTCAACAATAATATTTTTTTCTTTCTCGCAAAAGCAATCTGATTTCTCCAAGGCTTGCTTTTTTGATTGCACGCATGTATAATATTGAATCACACAACTTTTTTGCAGAGGAACCCCTGATGGCTTCACAAAAATACCATTTTGAAAAGCAGGAAGATTTATCAGTACCTCGTGTCCACTGTCCATACTGCGGCGAAATCCTCAGTCCTGCGGATATCGAAGGCTTCTGGCAGTGCCCTTATTGTGGGAAAACGCTGGAACATACCCAGGAATTGGAAGATTTTGTCATTGAGCCTCTGATTCGTCAATGGACAGCACGCTACCCGTTTTCTCGCGGCGGAGAACGTTAAACATCTGTAGTTTATTTTTTTCTTGCTTTTATGAATAATACTTGCTATATTATTGTATGAAAACCCAATTTGAGCGCTATTGAGAGCATTTTATAGACAAAGAAAGTTCCAGTAAAGAATGAAAACGACGAAAACTGAAGCGGCAACACGCGCCCTGATCCGCCATATTCGTGACAACCAGCTCAAAGCTGGAGACAGAATGCCATCTCAAAGTCAACTCCGCTTACTATTAGATTGTGGAGCGACAACAATTTCGGCAGCAATCCGTCAACTCAGTGACGATGGTATTCTGGAAGTGCGTGACAAAGTCGGCGTTTTCGTGAAAGATCCGTCAACCGACGGGCACATGGGCCGGACTATCGGCATGGCGCTCGGTCCGATCAGCTGGAGTGCACATGCCTGTTGCCTGGCTCAACAAATCCAGCGCCAGCTGTTATTACACGGCTGTCAGACGGCCATGTTCTCTTCACGTGAAAATACCCTTGGTTTTGAGGTTAGCGATTTCCCCGGTCTGCAACGCGCAATCCGCCAGAATCAGCTTGATGCTTTGTTGGATATGAATGGGTTTGCCCCAAATATGACGATGGGAAATCCGATTCCCGAACGGTTGCCGGTACTTTACGTCGGCAGTTCCCAACCCTTCCGAACCGGAGTGATGATCGACATTGAAGATTTTTTGAGCCAGGGATTAAAGGATCTCCGACGCAAAGGATGCCGTTCTATTTTTGTCGCAATGGTAAATGGCAACATCCGCCGGTATAATATGCCGCGTCTTCAGAAAAGTGAACGCGACCTTTCGCCCGAATGTTTTGATCCGGCGTTTCAGATCAAACGCTATGCCATCCCCAACGGCAGGGCGCTGGCCCAGCAACTCCTGGCGGTCGATCCAGAAAAACGTCCCGATGGGATTCTCACGTGCGATGACAACTTTGCCGCAGCGCTGGATGCAGAATTTCTCCGCGTCAATTCCGGTTATCGCCCTTGGATCGTCTGCGCTGGAAATAAACAAATTCCAATCCCTTTTCCCAGTGACAAAATCACTTGCTATGAAGTCGATTTGGAAGAAGTTGCCAAACGAACCTGCAGCGTTTTGCTCAAAATCTTTGAAGGAACCGCTCCTGCCAATCCACTTGAACATGTTTACCTCAATCTTTCAGATTCCGCCACTCATTAAAATACCAGTGACGCTGCGGTAGAAAACGGAGAATTTTTACTATTTTCAGTAAAAATTTCTTGACGGCAGGGTATTTCCAGTGTAGACTTTTGAGGAAGCAATTATAGAATGGACACCTCCGGATGTGCCGGGATTGTCCCACCTCACCTGATATTTGGAGAACTGCTATGGATCGACGTGAATTTCTGAAAACCGCCGCGGTTGCAGCTGCGGCAACCGCTCTTTCCGCTAAACTTCCAGCAGCAAAACTTCTCGCGGAAGAAGAAACTGATGCCCCCAGTGAAGTCATCGCGGTGCGCAATGGTGATCCGGTAACAATGTTCCAAAAAGGAATTGAACAGCTTGGATCAATGACTCGTTTTGTAAAACCCGGAAATAAAGTCGTTGTAAAACCCAATATCGGCTGGGCTCGAACCGTAGAAGAAGCGGCAAATACCAACCCGGAGCTCGTTGCAGAAATCATCCGTCAATGCCTTGCCTGCGGTGCCTCAGAAGTTGTTGTTTTCGATCACTCCTGCAATGAGCAGGAAGCGTCTTATACGACCAGTGGGATTGCGGAAGCGGTTGAAAAAGCGGGAGGGAAGATACTCGGAGCCGATCGCGAAAGTAATTATCGCAATGCCAATGCTCCCAGAGCAATTTCGATGAAAAAGGCTAAAATCCACAAAGCAATCCTTGATGCTGACGTTTTCATCAACGTGCCTATTCTGAAAAACCATGGTGGAACCAAGATGACTGCGGCGATGAAAAACTTCATGGGAATTGTCTGTGATCGCCAATTCATGCACAAGAATAACCTGCCGCAGGCAATTGCCGACAGCATTTTGTACCGAAAACCGGATTTGAACATTGTTGACGCCTATCGAATTATGGTTTCCAACGGGCCGCGCGGCGTCAGTACTGCTGACGTCCAGGAATTGAAATATCAGCTCCTCAGTACCGATATCATTGCGATTGATACAGTTGCCTGCAAACTGATGCGTTATGATTTCAAAAGCGTTCCCTATATAGCGCTCGGGGAAGCGCATGGATTAGGTTGTGCTGATGAGAGTAAAATAAAAATCACCCGTTTGGAATGTTGAGACAATGGCACGTAAAAAATTTTCCATTCTCTATTCACTGCGCCTGATTCTGGCATGTGCGGCATTCCTTTCTGCTTTGGCCGCTTTTGGGACCGGGATTGAGTTTTTCTTTGACTTGCCCAGCTGGCAGTTGGGGCCGCTTCTCGCTACACTTGTTGCGCAGGAGGACGCATTTCTCTGGAGTGCACTCCTCTGTGTTCTGGGTTATTTGGTGTTGACTTTTTGCGCTGGACGTGTTTACTGCTCCTGCGTCTGCCCTTTGGGCATTCTTCAGGACTTACTGGCGACAATTTTACCCAAAAAAAGGCGGACAATCGGGAATTATCGGAAAACCCGCCTCGTTATCCTTGCCATTTCTCTGGGACTGCTGATCGGCGGGATCGCATTTTGCTGGCGCTTACTCGATCCCTTCTCCAACTTTGGCAAAATTGTGCAAGGGTTGTTTGCTCCCGCCTATGAATTTTGTTATAACTTTATCAATCCTGGATCGCCTCTGCCTCAACGAGTCTATACCTTATCCAGACTGGTCATCGCGCTGATTTTTCTATCGATACTCCTTTTGCTGGTTTGGAGAAAGAGACGAATCTACTGTACGACAATCTGCCCGGTCGGAACACTCCTTGGCTGTATCTCCGGACACACTTGTTTCCCTCTGACACTGAAGGAAGAGAAGTGTATCAAATGCGGTTTTTGCGTCAACGTCTGCCCGGCAGATTGCATCAATCCTGTTGACGCCACGTTGGATAATGAACGCTGTTTGCGTTGCATGAAGTGTATTCGCGTCTGCCCGCGCAGTGCAATCGCCTTCTCTCTGCCCCGCCAAACGGAAACTCCGACGGTGGACGAGGCACGACGTGATTTTCTCCTGAACGGAGGAACGCTTGCTGCGGCGGGTGCCATCGCCCTTACTACGCGTGCGGCGGTGCCGGCAAGCAAAGACTTTGTCCATTTCAACAATCTGGCAATTGTGCCTCCCGGCGCGGGCTCAGCCGCACGATTTGCATCAAAGTGTACAAACTGCCTTTTATGTGTTACGAACTGCTCCGGCAAAGTTTTGAGGGCCCCGGATGATACTCACGCAACGGTACATTTGGCCTTTGATCAAGGGATGTGCGAATTTACCTGTAACCGCTGCGGTAATCTCTGCCCAACGGACGCAATTTTACCGATGCCACTGGAAAAAAAACAGCGGTGGCGTATCGGCCTGGCAAACTTCGATCCGTCGCTCTGTGTTGCCGTCCAGGACGAAACCGATTGCGGTGCCTGTGCAGAGCACTGCCCAACTGGAGCCTTGCGAATGAAAGAGGATGAAAAAGGTATACGCACGCCACATTTGACTGCAGAATTGTGTATCGGCTGCGGCAGTTGCGAATACCCTTGTCCAGTACGCCCGATCAAGGCGATCAGAGTTCGTGCCTGCGGGGTGCAGACAATGGCGGCAGATCCTGAAGAATTTTTCAAACGAAATGCTCCACAACCCCAAATTCCTGACAGCAACTCTTCCGAGTGGCTGATTTAACTATCTGAGTATACAACGCGAGGAAAACTTCCAACATGGGAAAACTCTTATATTTGCAATGTGCCAGTGGGATTTCCGGAGATATGACAGTTGCAGCACTGCTTGACCTGGGAGCCGACCGGGAAAAACTTGCTGAAGTGCTTGCTTCACTCCATCTTGAAGGCTATACCTGGAGTAGCGGACGCACCCGTTCATACGGGCTTGATGGTTGCACGTTCCGGGTTAATTTAGTTCCATGCCTGGAGCACACCCATAGCCACGAACACTGTCATGGGGCAGATCATACCCATCCTCATGAGCACTCTCACGTAGAGGAAGGGACATCTCACCATCCCCCTCATGATCACGCGGGAGATGAACGCAATCTGGAAGCAATTCTACATATTTTATCCGGTGGAGCACTGACCTCCAAGGCTCGTACTCTGGCGGAAAAAATGTTCCGAATTGTTGCAGAAGCGGAAAGCGAAGCGCATGGTATTCCCGTAAACCAGGTGCACTTTCACGAAGTTGGTGCAGTAGATTCCATTGTTGACATTGTTGCCACGGCATTCTGCATCGATGATCTCGGAATTGATGAAGTCATTGTCTCGCCGCTGGCAGAAGGCAGCGGAACAATCCAATGCCAACACGGAGTACTGCCGGTTCCGGTTCCGGCAGTGCTGGCAATTGCCAGACGTTATGCCATTCCGCTTCGCATCGGCCCGGAACAAACAGAACTGGTCACACCGACCGGAGCAGCAATTGTTGCTGCTTTGCGTACGAGAACTGAGCTTCCCGCTGAGTTTACAATTGAACGCATGGGATTCGGCGCAGGCACACGCGATATTGGACGCTCCAATTTACTGCGAGCGATGATTTTGAAGCCCAAAGCACAAGATCCGCCAACAGACCAGATCCGCGTCTTTGAAACTAATGTCGATGATGTTTCCGGTGAAGCGCTGGCATTGGCACTGGAAAAACTTTTTGCGGCAGGAGTGCGTGATGCACATTTTCAAAGCGTTTACATGAAGAAGAACCGTCCTGGCTGGCTGGTGCGTGTTATCGCAGACAAAGAATTGACGGAAACTGTTGAAGCGATTTTATTTGAATATACCAATACCATCGGGCTCCGTTATATGGACATGAACCGGACGGTTTTGAAACGCAACACCATTCAGGTACAGTTGCCGGAAGGTACTGTTGAAGTTAAGCGTGTCTATTACCGGGACAAAGTCTACAATCACCCGGAATTTGAAAGTGTCCGCAGCCTTGCAGAAACAACCGGGGTTTCGTTTCAAACGCTCTATGCTGCTGCTGTTGCTGCGGCGGATGGCAGATAAAAAAACTTTCTATTTTGGAGAAAACTATGCTGGGAACTTCCGAAATTATTGTTATCGTCGTTGTAATTTTACTGCTTTTCGGGTCAAAGCGCATACCGGAACTGGCACGTTCTCTCGGACGTGCATCTTATGAGTTTAAAAAAGCGAAAAACGATATCAGCCGCGAATCCCGGGAACTGCTTGCAGAGGCGGAAAAGCAGGCAGAAGCAGAAGACCAGAGCAGAGAAAAAGTACCGACCAGAGACGACTCGGAATCCAAAAATGCCTGACCAGGAATCCCTCTCTGATTCTCCATTGATTGCGCATTTGGCTGCACTGCGCGCGACATTGCTGCAAATCTGTTATGCCACGCTCATCTGTTTCCCGATTACGTGGGCTCTCTCGCCATTTGCATTAGACTGGCTGATCGAATGGTGTTGTCCGCCAGAACTCCAGGGATTGTACTATTTTTCACCTATGGAAGTTTTTATCGTGAAAATTAAGTTTTCCCTGATTCTGGCGTTTGTACTGGCTTTTCCATGCCATTTGCGATCAGTCTGGAAATTTTTACTGCCCGCGCTCTATGCACATGAACGCAAAATTTTAATTCTCATGGGGATTGGTTCGACAATACTTTTTGCTGGGGGAATAGCATTCTGCCTCGTGCTGCTCTTACCGCTGGTCATGGGATTTTCAGCTTCTTTTGCTACCCCCGGGTTACAGCCGATGCTGAACATTGAAAGTGTGCTGTCGTTGACACTCTGGCTTGCTATCGGCTGCGGTCTGATGTTCCAATTTCCGATCGTCGTAGTGCTACTGGTAAAACTGAACCTCTGCAGCGTGGAAACCCTGAAAGCGAAACGCCCTTACATCATTGTCGGAATTTTGATTCTGGCGGCTATTTTAACCCCTCCTGACGCTGTCAGCCAAATTCTGCTGGCACTGCCAGGCTATTTGCTTTTTGAACTGGGAATTATGCTTTGTCGTTTTTTTCCTCCTGACGAAGAACTGCTCTCTACGCCGCCGAAAGACACAACCATGGCAGAATTTTATGACCAGCAATCCCACTGAATCCATTGAGGAGTTGTCCACCAATGAAAACTTATCGTGTCGGCCTGATCGGCATGGGCTTTATCGGCAAAGTTCACGCTTACGGCCATATCAATTTGCCATTATTTATTGAAAATCTACCGTTCCGCTCTGAAATTGTACGGGTTTGTACCAGTAATCCAGCAAGTGCCTCCAGGGAAGCAGCAAAAATCAGTGCAGAACCCTGTACAAACTATCGAGAAATTACAGAAGCGGACGATATCGATGTCGTGCATATCTGTTGCCCTAACCATCTGCATCTGGAACCGCTTCTTTCGGCAATGCGATGTGGCAAAGCAATCTACTGTGAAAAACCTCTGGTAAAAAATTGTACTGAAGCAGAAGCAATTGAAGACGCACTCAGGGATTACCGCGGGATTCACCGGATTGTCTTTCAAACCCGTTTTTTTCCGGCCGTTATGCGAGCAAAGCAACTGATTGACTCGGGGAAATTGGGAAAATTGCTGCAATTCCGCGCTTCCTTCCTACACAGCGGCAGTCTGGATCCGGAATTACCCCTTACCTGGAAGAGCGCCGAAGAAACCGGCGGCGGTGTCATTGCTGACCTTGGCGCACATGTTTTTGACCTGATGGAATATCTGTGCGGGAAAATCAACGAAGTCCAAGCGGTAACTCAAATTGCATTTCCATTCCGTCCGCTGGCCGGATGCCCGGAAAAACGCGTTCCGGTCACTGCCGAAGATGCCTTCTTCAGTCTTTGCAAGCTTGCCAATGGTGCAGTCGGAACAATAGACGGTAGTAAAATTGCCGCCGGCAGTGAAGATGAATTAAGTTTTGAAATTTACGGTACCCAGGGCGGGCTCCGGTTTTGCCTGATGGCGCCACATTATCTGGAATACACGGATCGGGACGCCCCGCGCAGTCCTTACGGCGGACTGTCGGGGTGGACAAAAATAGCCTGCGGGCAACGTTACGAAGCTCCCGCCGGGAAATTCCCAAGCCCGAAAAGTGAAATTGGCTGGCTGCGCGGCCACCTTCAGAGCCTCTATGACTTTATGAACGCTGTTCATACCCACACCTTAAGTTCCCCCAACTTTTTCGATGGCATTGCCAATCAGTGGTTGCTTGAAGCAGTACGCCGTTCGGCAAAAACCGGGAATTGGCAAACAGTCGCACGCTCAACCGCCTTGGACAGGAAGCGGTCATGATCCCAGCAGAGTTTCAACTTCAACAAATTCCCGCTTCTCGTTGTCGAAGGCAGAAAGCTTCCCGGTATGCAAATGAAAATACCAGCCGTGCAACACCAACTCCCCGGCAGTAACGCGTTCGGCAATCCAGGGAAATGTCATCAGATTCTCTAATGACAACAGAATTGCAGCTTCTTCGCATGCCCGACAACGTGTCTCAAAGGATGCCTCTGACATGGAATGCTCAACTTCGTCTCGGGCGGAAGCTGCCAATTGAAGCCATACGTCAATAAAATCGACCTTTCCGGACCCATGAGACGGTGCCATTAAAGCTTTTATCCCTCCGCAGTCGGAATGGCCAAGAACAACAACATGGTGCACCTTCAAATTGCGAATGGCATATTCAAGCGCCGCACTGACTCCATGATGTTGGCTGCCTCCCGGTTCGTATGGAGGAACAAGATTGGCAACGTTGCGAATTACAAAAATATCTCCCGGCTCACAACCGGTCAACAAAGCCGGATCCACTCGAGAATCCGAACAGGAAATTACCAGAACTTTCGGATGTTGTCCTTTTCGTAATTGGTCAAAAAGCGAACGACTTTCTGCAAAATATGCGTTATGAAAATCCCGGAATCCGTGAAGCAGTTTTCGAATCGCATCATCCATAGAAATACAGAGTCCTTTCTTCTGATCACAGACCTTTATCAACTCCTCACGGTCTGTTGTATTTTCAATTCCTCGTAAGATAATTGTTTTATATCTGAAATCAACATGGGAAAAATTCTTTCCGACCACTTTTGCAAAACCCGGTTGATGATGGTTGCAAATCCTCTGGAATGGATTATACTACTGTTATGACATCATTGCAATTGCGTTTATTCAAGAGGATAAAATGAGTGTTGAATACCTTGGGCATGTGTCCCATACCGATCCGCTCTACGAGTACTTCAAATATGAAATCCAACCACAATTCAGCAACAATCGCCGTGTTGATTACCGCGTGTTTCGGCAAACCGGATCCAGTGACGTATATTTATACGAGGAGAAATATTCAGGAGTAAAATTTCTCGGAAAATTCTTTTCAACAGCCCAGCAACCCAATCGAGAGAAAGCGGCAATCCGCATGGAACGAGAGTTTCACCACCTTCATTTTATGCGCAGTCTCGGCTTTAACCACAGCCCGCATTACATTGCCGCTCCTCTCGGGAAAAATTCTGATTTAAACCAACTCCTTGTGGAAGAATTCTGCTACGGAGAATTGATGGGCAATATGCTTTTGCGTTCACTCCACAACAATGATTCCGATTTACTGTACCGGAAATTAACCGCGCTCGCCTACTTTCTCAGTGAATTTCATAATCCCACAGCAAATGGTATCGGCGTAAATTTTAATGAAGCGTGCGCCTACCTTTCCTCTCTTCTGACTAAACTCCATTCTCAAACCCTGATCGACTGGCAGGGGAAACAGAATTTTTATCATCTCATGGATAACTGGCGCAACCGTGCTTGTGTCTGGGAAGATAATGAAGTCATTGTCCATGGAGATGCAACGCCGGGCAACTTTCTGTTTGGAGACGGCTTAAATGTCATCAGTTTTGATCTGGAACGGCTCTGCCGTGCCGATCGTGTCCACGATGTCGGCAGAGTCTCTGCTGAACTGGCACACTTTTTCATGCTGAATACTGGCGACCGCTATCGAGCGGAACCATTCATCGGCCACTTCCTATGGGAATATGCCTGTCATTTCCCGGATCGAGAGAAAGCCTTTTACTCTATTACTGCACGTATCCCCTTCTATATGGGAATGAATTTTCTGCGAATCGCCCGCAACAACTATTTAAGCTGGCCCTATCGGCAACGACTGGTTCATGAAGCCTGGGAATGTTTCAGGAGGTAATGTATGATTAAAGCCCTGTTATTTGACATCAACGGAACCTTGATCGATATCCTCACAGACGAAGGCCGCGAGGAAATTTACCGTACGCTCTCAACTCTTCTGGATTACCAGGGAATCAAACTCTACCCGGAGGAATTACGCGAAGTGTTCTGGCGCTTAAATAAAAAGCAGCGCAGTGAAAGTGGGGAAGAATATCCGGAATTTGATGCAATTAAAATTTTTGAAACAATCATTCAACGTTATTCCACTGAATTTACACGGTCTCTACCTCCGGAACAGGTAAAAATGTTACCGGTTTTCCTGGCCCAGACGTTTCGAGCCACATCTTTGGTACAGCTGAATCTTTACCCTTACGTCAGAGTCATTTTGGACGAATTGTCAGACAATTACACAATTGCGGCAGTTTCTGACGGCCAAAGTATCTGGGCGTTACCGGAATTACACAGTGTCGGCTTGACCAGCTATTTTTCAAAAATAATCATTTCCAGCGACTTAGGATACCGCAAACCGGATGTCCGTATTTTTCAACAAGCTTTGGAGGCATTGAAATTAACTCCCAGAGAAGTACTTTTTATCGGTAATGATATGTACCGGGACGTTCTTGGCCCCTACCAATTGGGCATCAAAACAATCTATTTCAAATCCAATCAGGGGGATCAGACACCGCATGGAGTAAAGCCGGACTATGTCATTCATGAATTCAAGCAATTGCTTCAAGCCGTTCGGCACCTTGCGGAAAAAGCAGAACAGGAAGAACAGGAAAACGGTATCGAACAGTTACAAGCACATTCCGCCAATCCAGCCGGACACGAGTAGTGGCAGATTAAAGTGGATAAACGTTGGAATTGTTGAATCCCAGATATGGTCATGCTGCCCATCGGCATTCAATCCTGCTGTAGGGCCGAGGACGGATTCAGATACCGGCGATCCGGCATCGCCAAGCGCACCGGCAGAACCAACTACTGCGATCGTTGCCAGTGGTGATAATCCCACTTCTATGCACAGTGGAACATAAATCATTGCCAGCAGCGGAATTGTGGCAAAAGATGAACCAATTCCCATCGTGACAAGCAGCCCGATCAGCAACATACAGAAAATCAACACAGCCCGGCTTCCCCCGGCACTGTTACTGACTACGCCAATAAGCTGGGGAACTCCGCCAGTTGCCTCCATAACGCCAGCGAATCCTGATGCAGCAATCATCACCATGCCGATTCCACCCATCATGAAAACCCCACGAGTAAAGAGATCTTGCGTATCGCGGATACGAAATTCGCCGCAAAGGAGAAAAACCAGGATTCCAAGCAATGCAGCAAAAGCCATCTTATCAAACAGAATCTGCCCGGCAAACGCTGCCATCAACGCTGCGATGCCGACAGCTACGCTTTTTTTGCGCAACACAAGGGGTTCTTCGAGGGTAATTTCTGTACGCAATTCCTGATATTCCCGAGGTTTGCGATAGGAATAAAAAACGGCAATCAGTACGCCGGCGACCATTCCCAAAGCCGGGATAACCATTGCCTTTGACGCCATATCCGGTGTTACATCAAGTCCATATTTCACGACATTGCCGATCAGAATATCCTCCAGATAAATTTTTCCGAACCCGAATGGCAGAACCATATACGGGGTTATCAAGCCGAAGGTTAAAATGCAGGCAACTGCGCGGCGGTCGATCTTTAAATGATTGAACAACATCAGTAACGGGGGAATTAAAATCGGAATAAACGCGATGTGAACTGGAATCAGGTTCTGAGATGAAACTGAAAACGCGGCAACAACGGCAAGGATGCCATATTTTAACATTGCCATCCGATTCCGAGACAACTGCTGCTGTTTCGTCCGTCGAAAAAGAGCATCTGCAACATATTCAATGATTCCCGATTGAGAAACAGCCACTGACAACGCGCCGAGCAGCGCATAATTCAATGCCAATACGGCGCCCCCGTTCAAGTCTCTGAAAAAGGCATTCACCACATCCGTCGGCGACATTCGGGCTGCCATCCCCCCTAAAAATGCAGCCAGCATCAGTGAAAAAACAACATTCAGCCGCACCAACGACAACACCAGCAGCCCGGCCACTGCAATGACAACCGGATTTCCCAGAAAAGACCAGTCCATTTACTTCCCCGAATGAGTATGATAAAAAAGAAGAAATAATGGGTAATAGACTCTTTTTTTTGAAAAAATCAAGACAGGTTAGTTGATAAAAAAAAGCGAAACACAGCAGAAAGAGATCTCTTGGGACGCCACAAAATTCTTTTCCGGACCGTGCTTTTCCTGCGCTTCTGTCGTTCTGGAATAACTGTGTTGCGAGACCTCTGTTTGCAATCATAAGTAGAAACGAGTATATTACCAGATGCAGTAGAAAGACCTTCAACAATCCGAGAAACGTCGCCCAAAATGAATCTGAATCCACAGAATTTTGAAGCTGCTCCAGCAAAGGTCTATTATGACGAGCCGATCCGACTTTCTCCGGAGCGGCGCGCATCACTGCCCCCTGCCCGTTACCGTGAAATGCGCAAACTTGCCGGTACCTTCGGCCACTCCGGCGCCACTGACCCGCAGCTTTTCTTCCGGCAGGGAAAATTGATGGAAAAATTTGAAGACGACTATGAGTTTCACGGAGAGTTCGTCCAATATTTTCCCACCTATCAGAGCATGAATGATTCTGAACTCCGAGGATATTTTTCCTGGCGGACAAAAGTCCGTCAAGGCAACATCCAACCGACCTCTCTGTCATTCGCATTTATCTATATTTATGAACTCCTGAATCGTATTGGCGTAAACTCTCCTGGAGAAGGCTTTACGGCACTAAAGGAATTCCAGCGTATTTATGGAGAGATTGATCCAGGGATCAACCGATATCTGCAATGGTGGCTTAAAGACTATGTTGTATATTATAATTTGAATTCTTCGTTGTTAGAAGGCCACCCCGAATGGGAACGGGATCGAGCATTGCTGGTGCTTTTCCATTGCAGAGAACACAAAACGCAGGAAGTGTTTGACGCCCTCAACTCACTTTCCAGTTACAACCTTGCCGAATCTCGTTTTACCCGCGCATACCCGGAGGAAGTCCGTGACGTTACTGTAAAAGTATTTCAAAAACTGACCGATTATTACAATAAAAACCGTAAAAACGGCATCTGTGAAAAACTTTTTGGCAAACTTCATTTGCGTAACTATACCATGTTTCGCTCTGCAGTTTTCTACCCTCCGGCAAAGTACCGGTATTATGTTTATCGGCTCAACGACATTCATCGTTACTTCTGCCATAATGGCAACTGGCGCTGTGAGAGTTTTCAATTTTACAGTGCGAATCTGAAACTTGTCGGCGAACTGCTGAAAAACATCGACTTCCAGATGCGGCAAAAATATCATTTTGCTTCACCGCTTAAGGCAGAAACGTCCAAACTCTGGCAGAAATTCATTGTCGATACAATCGATGAAGTCCTGCAGGATCGACGAATCCGGGAATCCCGGCATATCAAAATTGATTTAACCAAACTCTCCTCAATCCGGGCAACTGCATTGGACATTCAAAATAAACTGATTGTTGATTCACTTGAAGAAGCGCCTTCCCCCTCGCCGGCTGCTGCGCCTGTTCCACCGCCAACGACTCCTTCTTCCGCTCCAGCACCGCGTACGGAAAAATCGCTGTTAACCCCAGTGGAAATCGAACTGCTGCAATGGATTTTGGAAGACCGCCCGATTGCTGACTTTGCTCGCTCCCATAATCTCATGGCAGCAGTTGCAGTAGACACGATCAATGAAAAACTCTTTGAATCATTCGGTGATTCTGTAGTTGACTGGGATGGAGACCGCCCCTTCATTCTTGAAGATTACCTCGAAGAACTGAAAGGAATGGTCCTTGTATGAAACTCCCGAAACGTATCGCAAACGTCATCATTAATTCCTTGAAGGGCGGCGTAGTTCCGCGTATTGGATTGCCCTATATCACAGTCGGCAGAGAAATGGAAATTAACGCGCTCCTTCGCGATGTTGATATTATCGCAGACGGCGGGGCCTCATTCCGCTTTATCTCAGGGAAATATGGAAGCGGCAAAAGCTTTCTGCTTCAAACGATCCGTAATTATGTCATGGATCGCAACTTTGTTGTTGCCGACGCAGATTTATCTCCGGAACGGCGCCTGCAGGGCACCAAAGGACAGGGACTTGCCACTTACAAAGAACTCATCGGCAACCTTGCGACCAAAACCCGCCCTGAAGGCGGAGCATTAACTTTGATCCTCGAACGCTGGATCAGCGGAATACAAAGTGAAACAGCAGCAACCGGCCTTTCCCCGGAAACGCCGGAATTTCAAATGCAGGTTGAACGCAGGATTTACGAAGCAATCCAGACATTAAATGAACTGGTGCACGGGTTTGACTTTGCCCGCCTGCTGTCCATCTACTATCGTGCTTACCTTGCTGGAGATGATGACTCGAAAGCCAGAGTGGTCAAATGGTTCCGCGGAGAATATGCGACCAAAAGCGAAGCGCGGGCAGAACTTGGGGTCAATATTATCATCACGGATGACGACTGGTACGAATATATCAAACTCTTTGCCGCTTTCCTGAAAAAAGCCGGCTATTCCGGCATGCTGATTCTGATTGACGAACTGGTCAATATCTATAAAATTCCCAACAGTATTACCCGACAATACAACTATGAAAAAATCCTGACCATTTACAACGATGCTCTTCAGGGGAAAGCCCGCTACCTCGGCTTTCTTTTTGGAGGCACTCCGCAATGTATTGAAGATCCCCGGCGTGGGTTATACAGTTATGAGGCATTAAAATCCCGTCTGGAAACAGGTCGTTTCGGCAATGCAGAATCTAAGGATATGTTTGCTCCGGTAATACGGCTTGTCCCCCTGACTTACGAAGAACTGCTGGTATTGATTGAAAAATTGACGCAAATTCATGCCGGATTATTTGAGTATGACCCCATTCTGACGCAACAGGATATGATTGACTTTATCAAAATTGAATTCAGTCGCATCGGTGCAGAAAGCCATATTACCCCGCGGGAAGTAATCCGTGATTATATAGAACTCTTGAACATTGTCTATCAAAACCCGGGGATTCAAGCTGCCCGGTTGCTCAATTCTGGAGAGTTTTCCTTTGCTCAGACACCTCTTGCGCAGAAAGAACACGAGAAAGAATTTGAAGAGTTTGAAATCTGAGGTTGCCTTATGAGTGTCTTCGATCGCTACGCTCCTTTTATTCAAGACTTCATCTACCAGAATAACTGGGAAAATCTGCGTGCAATCCAGGTCGCCGCAGGAGAGGCAATTTTTGACACAGATGATAATTTGCTCTTAACCGCCTCAACCGCATCAGGAAAAACTGAAGCGGCATTTTTTCCTATTTTAACTCTTTTCTCCGAAGATATGCCGCATTCGATTGGTGCACTTTATATCGGGCCATTGAAAGCATTAATTAACGACCAGTTTCTTCGCCTCAACGACCTGTGCCGGGAAGCGGAAATCCCGGTCTGGCACTGGCACGGCGACGTCGCACAATCCCGTAAAAACAAGCTGTTGAAAAATCCGTCCGGCATCCTCCAGATCACGCCGGAATCCCTGGAAGCCCTCTTACTTCACAAACACGCTGCTATCGCCCGTCTCTTTGGTGACTTACGTTTTATTGTCATCGATGAAGTCCATTCCCTCTTGCGCGGAGATCGCGGAGGACAAACGTTATGCTTGATTGAGCGCCTGTCAAAGTTAGCAGGAGTCAACCCGCGCCGGATCGGGTTGTCTGCAACAATAGGAAATCCGGAAGAAGCCGGAAAGTTTTTATCGGCAGGAACCGGGAGAAAAACGGCAATTCCCCGAATCCATGTCAAGGGCAGTAAATGGCGGATTTCCATGGAACACTTTTATCTTCTGGGAGAACAGGCTGCCGAATACACCCCTTCCTCCGATGCAATGCCGGCACTGGCACCTCCAAGCGACCTTGCACCGAAAAACGCCGATCCCGGACTGGGATATATCTTTGAACATACACGAGGGAAAAAGTGTCTTGTTTTCGTCAACTCCCGGGAAGAATGTGAAGCGGTCACGACCTCGCTGCGCCAATATTGTGAGGCCCGGCATGAACCGGATCGTTTTCTGATCCATCACGGGAATTTGTCTGCTGCCTACCGCGAAACTGCCGAAGCAGTCATGAAAGATGACGAACAGTTCCAAACTACAGTCACAACCGCAACGCTGGAATTGGGAATAGACATCGGCAGACTGGAACGTGCTTTTCAAATTGACGCACCATTTACCGTCTCTTCCTTCCTGCAACGAATGGGAAGAACCGGCAGAAGAGAACTGCCGCCAGAAATGTGGTTTGTCATCCGGGAAGAGCAACCGGAATCACGAGCCATGTTACCAATCACAGTCCCCTGGAAGCTGATACAAGGAATTTCCTTAGTTCAGCTCTATCTTGAAGAGCGCTTTGTAGAACCGCCGAAGTTGGATCGCCTGCCCTTCAGCCTGTTGTACCATCAAACGATGAGTACTTTAGCATCCTGTGGAGAACTGTCTCCAGCGGCATTAGCAGAACGGGTATTAACATTAAGCTATTTCCACCGCATATCCCGGGAAGATTACAAGATGCTGTTGCGCCATCTGTTGGCAATCGGACAAATACAGAAGACGGAAGAAGGCGGACTGATTGTCGGCCTGGCAGGGGAGCGTCAGATAAACACCTTCAAATTCTATGCTGTTTTTAAAGAAAATGAAGAATATACCGTCCGCTGTCAATCTCAGGAACTGGGAACAATCGTCATGCCGCCGCCTGCAGGAGAAAAAATAGCGATTGCAGGCCATGTCTGGATTGTCGAAGAAGTTGATTATAAAAGACACCTTGTTTACTGTGAATTGGTCAAGGGTCAAGTTCCCGCTTATTTTGGAGAATGCCCCGGCGATATTAACACCCGAGTTCTGGAACGGATGCGCCAGGTACTTCAGGAAGACGCCCACTATCCGTATCTGATGAAAAACGCAGTAGCTCGACTTGGCGAAGCACGCCATTCCGCCCGGAATTCCCGCCTCACAGAAACTCCGCTGATTTCTCTGGGAGGCGATATGTGGTGCCTTTTTCCCTGGTTGGGAACCTATGCCTTTCTGGCTTTGGAACGTTTTCTGAAAATCAAATGTGCTTCCCGATTGACGCTGTCCGGGCTGGATTCTTCGCGTCCCTATTTTCTGCAATTCAAAATGAAAGCATCCCCGGCAGAGTTCTTTCAAACCTTGAAGGAGTGCGCCGCCGAGGAGTTTGATCCTATGGATCTGGTATATCCCAACGAAGTTCCGCTCTTTGAAAAATACGATGAATTTCTACCGCCGGAATTGGTTCGCAAAGGATTTGCTTACGGAATTCTTGACCTCCAGGGCATGAAACAACGCATCAGAAGTTGGGAAAACTAATGCGAGCAATTTCCACTGCCGCAGCCATGATCTCCGCAGGTATGCCCTTCTTCATGGTGATGGTGATTGCAATGGAAATTTTCTCTGACAGTGAGATTGCCATTCAGCAGAGCTTGAACAACCTCTCTCACATTTCCTTCAGCTCCGCCGATAACCTGGATACCCGCCTGCGTCAACGCATTGATGGCTCCGCCGCCAATACCGCCGCAAATCAAAAGATCAACGTTGGCATCAGCCAGCAAGGTTGCCAGGGCACCATGACCGGATTCACCGCTGGATAACATGCTTTCGCTGACAATTTTCTTTTCATCCACATCAAAAACAGCAAAACCAGGGGTATGCCCAAAGTGCTGAAACACTTCGCCATTTTCACAAGTTACTGCAATTTTCATCGTTCATTCTCCTTAGAGTTTTATTCATTAAACAGACACTTTGCAGGAAATACCGTAACAACCGACTCTGCCCCTAAACAGTATTGTCGATCTTGAGAGTTGAGTTGTCACGAAGAATATCCAATAAAATCCCGAAACTTCTTCGGGTCAGTATTTAAAATCAAATCTGGATCAAACTCTTCCTCTTCCAGTAAAGTCAACACTTCGGAAAAAATCCCTACAGCGCTCGGGTCATGCGCGTCAGTACCGGCAATAATCGGAACCTGTTGTTCCCTGCATAAGCGGAGCATAGTTTTGTAATTTTCGACACAATTTAAACGCTTATGCTTTTTCAGAAGAGAACTGTTATTGATCTCCAATGCGACATGAAAATCTTTTGCTGCTTTTACCAGCCTCGGATAGTCCAACGGATGATGATCATCATCCGGATGGGAAACAAAAAAAACCTTTGGATGCTTCATTGCGGCAATGAGATTGTCGGTATTTTCTTCTGCCCCAACATTCTGATAACATTGCTTGTGAATCCCGACAATAGCGTAATCCAAATGGTCAATATAGCGTTGCTCCAGAAGCAGAGTTCCCTGATTGTCGACATTAATTTCGCAACCATGCAGGATCTCGACCCCATAAATAAAACGGGGAATCACGTGCAGATTCAAATAATAAAAAGGATCGCAAGTTCCTGGTATTCCGGGGCCATGTTCGCTGATTCCCAGCAATTCAAGCCCTTGTTGGCTGGCAGCAAAAGCCATTTCACGGATCGTCCCGTAAGCATGTCCGCTTACCAGAGTATGCGTATGAATATCCAATAGAAAGCGTTTGTCCATAATGGAGAAAATCCTTTAACCAAACAAATATTAAAAAGTACTCCATCCAGTAAAAAATTCAAGACTTGATTGCCGCTTTTGGCACAAAATCATCCTGCACGGCTGAAAACTGTATCCAGATTGAGTGCATTCTTCGCCAATGGACAACAAAAATGACGACATTTCTCTATCAGATTGAGCAGAAGCCAACAACTTTTTTATAAGGGTCCCCCCTCTGAAAAGTGTAGAATCCCGAGACAGAAAAATCATTTTGGCTTCCGCATCGAAAAATTCCATCTTCCCGCCTTCTGATATCGGCCCTGCGGCTTTTCTATAAGGCAAAAATTGTCTTCACTTTTTCCCGATAATCAACAATATTC